>CABXXS010000001.1 GCA_902516225.1 Puniceicoccaceae bacterium
GAGTGCGACATCTTGCCAGACGGGTCACTCGATTTAGAGGATAGTACGCTCGAGGCGTTAGATTATGCTGTGATGTCGGTGCATTCGAGCTTTAGTCAATCAGAAGAGGAGATGACTAAACGGGTCATCCGTGCGATCGAGCACCCTTCGACGTCTATGCTTGGCCATCCTACTGGGCGGATTTTACTTCGCCGGGAGCCCTATCAAATCGATCTACAAAAAGTCATAGACGCGGCTATAGCTAACCGTGTAATTATTGAGATTAACGCTAACCCTAGTCGCCTAGATATGGACTGGCGGCTCTGGCGTCGGGCGGCGGAGAAGGGCTTGATGTGTGCGATCAACCCCGATGCGCACAGTACGCAGGGATTAAGCTATTTCGAAGCTGGCGTAAATATTGCGCGTAAGGGTGGTGTCCCTAAGGAGCAGATCCTAAACTGTCGAGACTGCATGGCGGTGGCTCGGTGGTTCAAAGACCGTAGCTAAACCTCTGCAGTCACTACATCGTCTCCTGTTGGCGAATTGGATTCGGCATCAAACAGGCCACGATAGACGATGCCATATGCGATCATAAATCGTGGAATAGTCCAAAAATATGCAATGCCTAGCGTGAAAGCACCTAAGAAGAGCCAAACTGCATACATTAGATGTAGTTTGAATAAGAGCCAAAAGTTGCACCACTGCCTCATTGTTTGAATCGAGTATTTGTAGGCGCTTACTGAGCTGAGCCCTTTGTCTACTATTAGTAACCAAGTAAAATTGATTAAATAACCTGCATAAATCGCAAGGATAACTGCCAAAACTACAATAAATCCTATGAGCGCAGAGTTACTCAGCGCGGTAGAAATTACAGCGATCACCACAGCCACGAGAACTGCAAACACTGCGTAAGAAATAATACAAATAATGAAGGCGGCGTAGAGAGACCATACTTTACTGTAATGTCCGAAAATAGATTTTACCCGAACCTCTTCATCTCTGGCCCGGACGATGCCCAAGTAAAGTAGCCCAATCCCAACGGGATGTAAAAGGAGCGGACTGATGACTAAATCTATAAACAAGGTGCCTACTGCGGCTACCCCAGTTTCGCCCCCAACGACCTTAATGATTATAGAGGGAATTGCTAGCAAGAGAATGACCGCGGTGTAGGCGAGTAAAGCCAAGTTTAATTTTTTTAGGTGACCTTTTCGTTTTGCGGTCGCCTCATTAAGAGTATCGGATAAAGAGTAGTTCATATAGTTAAATACAGGTATATGTAATTTGGTTTAGCTATCGAAATAGAAATAAAGCATTAGGATACACCCAGGCTTTTTTTGGCTACTTTTGACATTTTAACCATCGTCATATGTGCATCGTGACCTGACTCTAATGGGCGCTCAAAGGGTATATTAATTTTCTTTTCGTCGTTTAATAGGACAACTTTAAGCGACATAGCATCTGGCGTGACATCGAGTAGGGTCGCAGCTGAGGCATTACGACATTGACCAAAATGTTGGGCGTAGGCCAGTACAGAATCGGCGTGATCGTCGTTCATATGAGATACCATCCGAGCGACATCTTCTCGGCTAAATGGGGGCTGTGATGAGTCGCTCATTTTTTGGCCTCCTTTCTATGTCCTTGATTGCTGTTCTTTCCGCTACCTGCGCCGACATGAGAAAGATCTTTCATCCCTGATCCGCAGACATCGTAAGCTTGACCAAACCCAAGAACTAGACGTCCTGATTTTGGAGTTAATTTAAATAAATGGAAGTCTTCCATCGTTTTTTAAGAAGCCAATAATTTTGCCAAATTTTTCCTCAAACTTGTCGACTACACTTTCCCATTGATCGCTGTGTCGCTCGATCAGTAAGGCGCTACATTGATATGCCACCCTCTTACGCGCAAAAAGATTCTCAGCGGTTGACTCGTCCTCGATGATAAGCACAGACGCACGAGCGCAGTCCCGCAGGTTTGAGGTGTGGGAGGCCAGTTCGCTCACATGTATATAGAAGTTTCCTTCTTCGTCCGCTACGGAAGGAGAGTAGCTAGCTTCTGGAACGCCTGCATGATTGGCAGTCCCCAATTGTATCGATAGAAATCCCCTCAGAAGAGCTTCGTGGCCCGCCCGCGCTTCGGCAAATTCCTGATCTTCTGTCTTAGAGTTTACTGTCATATTTTTCTGTTTTGTTTTTGTTCATAGTGATTGTTTTAAGCTAAATTGCATAAATTTATTTATTTTTGGTTTTTGTTAACAGCCAAAAGGCGATGGCCATCTGCTTCAATCCATTTCGCTTGGACCCCGTAAACTGATTCAATAATTTCTTCAGTCAGAACCGACTCTGGAGTACCTTTTTGCACGAGCCGACCATCTTTCAGGAGTGTTACAGACTGAGCGTATCGCATAGCCTGATTTAGGTCGTGTAGTACGATTAAAACAGCTGCGCCATTTTCGGCCCACTCCTGGGCGATATCGAAGACTAGTTGCTGGTAGGTTAGATCTAGACTTGCAGTTGGCTCGTCTAGAAGAAGCAAGCGCCCTTCGGGGCTCTCGAGCTGTGCTAGTACACGGGCTAGGTGCACCCGCTGTTTTTCACCACCAGACAAGTGGAGGTATCCTTCGTCAATTCTATCTGCCAGGCCGACTTTTTTGATAGCAGCTTCGGAAACAGCCCGATCGTTTTTTGGGTTTTCCGGATGTGGATGTCGGCCGATGCTGACGACTTCTCGGATGGTAAAAGGAAAAGCAAGCGAGGAGAATTGGGGGAGACAGGCTCGGCGTTTTGCAATATCGACATTATCGATTTGATCTATAGGACGTCCGTCGAGAGTGATAGCTCCTTCGTCGACTGGATGCTCTCCTGTGATCGCACGCAGTAGGGTGCTTTTTCCTGCGCCATTTGGGCCGACAATAACGTCTAGTTTACCTGGAATTAATTCGCAGTCTACTTTCTCTAACAATGTCTTTTTTCCTACTCGAACCGTAATTCCAGCTGCCTGCAGATGACCGAGTGAGTTACTAAGATTCATAAACTTAGTGAGTTGGTATTAACGCTTCTTGAGCGAATCAAAAGAGCAAGAAAGAATGGACCGCCAATAATAGCAGTGAGGATGCCGATCTGAAGCTCCGCCGGCGAAAGAAGAGTTCTAGCGAAAACATCTGCTACGATTAAGGTAATAGCGCCGAGGAGTATGCCAGCCGGAAGCAGTAATTTGTGATCAGGCCCTAATACTGTGCGCACCATATGAGGGACGACAAGCCCTACAAATCCTATTATACCGCAGAATGCTACGGTGGCGCCGACCATGATCGCGCTGACTAAAATGACAGTTCTTTTGACACGTTGTGTATCTACGCCGAGATGAAATGCTTCGGCCTCTCCAAGAAGAAATGCGTTTAGTGCGCGATCTTGGCGGAGGGCTATTAGTGCAGGGATTATTATAAAAGCAGCTAAGATTATCGTATTGTCCCAGTTGCTGCCTGATAAGCTACCAAGAGTCCAGAATGTGATCGTGCGCAGCTGCTCGTCAGTTGCAAAGATCGTCACTACGAGACCGACAAAGGCTCCGCCTATTGCGTTTACTGCGATTCCAGTCAGAAGCATTGCCGGTACATGAGTCCGCCCTCGCACTAGTGATACTCGGTAGATGATAAAGGTCAGTGCGATGGCTCCGCACATAGCGAGTACCGGCAGCCCAAAAGCCTGTATAATTTGGGCAGTGCCTTCAGTAAGCTTAAGCTTGATCGCTATTGTGGGTAATAAGACGATTGCAGTGACTGCACCCATAGCGCCGCCACTTGATACACCAATTAAAGCAGGGTCGGCCAGTGGATTCCGGAATAAGCCTTGTAAAAGTGAACCAGCAAGTGTCAGCGCAGCTCCAACTATGAAAGCCAGTACAATTCTTGGCAGCCTAATTTCACTTATAACTATCGATTTAAGCTGTGATTTGGCAGAGGGTTCATCAAAAGAGAAAGCAGCGAATACATCGCTTAGGGTAGTTTCTACCGCTCCGCTATTAAGAGACCAGAATACGCAGACTACTAGTAGTATCGATAAGATGCAAAGTACGCCACTTTTCGAAAGTCGCCCTTTTGTTGCAGTATTTTGCTGCGTAGCTAGGCTTGGGGCGGGCATGTGGTTGTTTCTTAGCGTGTACTTATGGATTAGCTTGGGCGGCGTGGTTTGCAAGAAGGGTGTTCCACCGTAGAGTAACTTCTCCTAGCCGTGGCCCGAAAGCAAGGTCATCAAGCGGTACAGCATAGACAGCATTTTTCTTTATAGCGCTAACTTCGCTTAGGGCGGTCGACGCGATCATGGCCTGAATCGACTCGGGGCTGCCACCGTGCCGATCGGATTGTCCGACCAGAATTACGTCTGGGTTCATGGCTACGAGACTTTCGACGGAGACAGGCTTAAAGCCAGAAAATCCAGTGGCTGCATTTGTGCCGCCAGCTAGGCCGATCAATGTGTTTGCCTTAGAATCAAGGCCGCCTCCCATCCCTGGCGTGGACTTGCCGGGAGGTTCTAGTAAAAATAGGACAGAGGGGGCATCTTTTGTCCAATTAATGGAATTTGCTGCTGCCTGAGCCAGGCCGTGATTAACATCTTCGATTAAGACCTTAGCTGCATCGGTTAGTGCCAGTCGCTCGGATACTGTTTTTATCGAGGATAGAAGTTCCTCCGGGGTTGATAAATTGGGCAGCCAGATAATATCAATATCTAAGCGCTCTAGCATTTTACGAGCGGTAGGTGGTCCTAACGCTCCAGTTGCTATCACTAAGTCGGGGGACATAGATAGGACGCCTTCTGGCGAGATATTCCGTACATAACCTACCATGGGTAGCTCACGAGCTTGTGGCGGATAGATGCTGGAGAGATCGGCTGCGACTACTGAGCTACCAGCGCCAAGGGCGAAGACGATTTCCGTGGCTGCGCCACCTATTGTGACGATCCGCTTGTCAATCTCCGCGGAAGGTTTAGCTAGAGCCATCAGCGCTGATGCAATTAGAGCCAAATATACCGAAGCGGAGCGTTTTAGTAGTTGTTTCATTTATGGGTAATTTCCTAGTTGTGTAGGCGTCAAACTCAATAAAAAGTATAAAAAATCAATAAAAAATGCGAATGAGTCTCAAAACCGCTTGACATCACATGCAAATGGGTCTCAATTTAGACGTTTTATTATATTACATTCTTTAATTACTAACTCTTATGAAAGCAAAATCAGTAATATCAATCCTCGTTGCGGGCTTCTCCTTCCTCGGAGTCCAGGCTCACGCAGCAGTAAATTTTCACGTATCTGGCGATGCACTCGCTTCAGCTAGTTGGGATACATGGTCTTTTGGACCTTCTTATGCTGGATTTGGCCCGCCAAGTACAGTTTCTCCACAATCTGGCTCACAAGGTTCAGGCGATTACACTAGTAGCGGCGCAAGCTTTGTGTCTTCTGATGTAACTACTAACATTATAAACGACTATTCAGCTCCTCCCGGCGGTCTCTTAAATGGCGGCGATAGCTACTACATTCACGACGGCGCTTACACTTGGGATGTTGATGTCCAGCTTGACAGTAGTGCAAACTATTTCCGAATAAGTTACGGCTTGGCTAATTCTGCAAGTTTTGGAGCTGCTTCTGACTTCACTATCACGCCCTACTCAACTTCTGGTGCTAGCAGTATTGTATCAGGCTCATATAATGACGGTGGTACAAATACTGTTTTCTACACCACTTTCCAGTCATTTTCGCCAACTGCTTCTTTTTCGGCTAGCTTCGGAGATGTTGTTTTTGGGGGACCTTCATTCCCAGGTACATTTAAGTCCATGGATGGCATCTATGTTGAAGCATTCAGCGGAGCACCGTCTGCAGTTCCTGAGCCACAAGCATTCGCGCTCATCAGCGGTCTTATTGCAATTCTTTCCCTCGCAGCTCGCCGCCGCGTGAGAAGTTAATTACTTTAGAATTTACATATTAAGCTGTTTTGTAGGTCGGTCGCAGCAGCGACCGACCTTTTTATTGTTTATGAATAGGCTATTTTTTAATATTTTAGTATCTTGTATCACACTAGTTACATCTGTGCCTAATTTGCTTAAGGCGAATTTTATACTTCCAGAATACGAAACGGGTCAGTCGGAATACTTTATATGGGATAGCTGGACAGACCCCTACACAGACTATATTCTGACAGACGTTGGACAGAATGTTAGCCCTTTACCTCAGGGAGAGGGGAATGAGCCGACGGTTACAGATTCTTCGACTGACGCTTCTATTTTATTTCAGACAGAGTCTCCCGATGCCTTCTTAACGAGCACCGGTGGTATGTACTCGCCATACAGCCCGCCTCAAGGGTTTTTAGTTTACAATAAGCCTTCATTTGCGCTGCAAAGTGTTCTATTTCAGACCAAGTCGGGAGGGAACTTACCTGACCTTAGCAGCGCATCGCTATTTTACAGGCAGGAAGAAGGCGGTAGTTTATTCGAAGCGAATGCTCCCGCAGGTAACGGGTTTTTTAGTTCCGCAGGGTCCGCTTATGCAATGTGGGAATGGGATCTTAGTAACCGCACGGTTTACGATTACTTTTTGGGTTTTTCTGCAGAGGGGACATCTTTGAGTTTAAGAGAAGTTTGGCTAGATAACTTCGATGATACGACTGACTTCCTGGGATATGCTCTACGAGTATCTACGAACGGTAGCTTTTTAGAGGTTGGATCAATCGATCATAGTCTTGCGGGCGGTGATACAGCGCAGCCTAGCTATCAGCCAGGTGAGATAGTTGAATTAACACCCACCGCAAAAGATTGGACTAGTACATACGGCGCGCAATATAATCATGTGTTTGTCGGATGGACTGGGGCCCTTTCTGGCGATGCTGTTCCAGGAATACTAACCTTCGGTTCGGAAGAAATTGAAGTAAGTGCTATTTTTGCTCCCTTAACTTTCGATGGTTGGGTAGGAAATAACATTAATATTTACGTAACTAGTCCATCTTATGCTACGAGATCTCAGCTTGAAGCGGACCCAGATGGAGACGGACTCATCAACCTTATGGAGTATGCCTTTGGGTCACCTCCAGAGTCAATTTCAGGATCGGTATCTTACATCCCTTTTGTAGAGGAAAATCAGAACGGAGCTCCGCAGTATGTGTATCGCAGACAGATGGCTGCTACTGATTTAAGCTATGTCGTAGAAATCTCCAATGACTTAATTAATTGGAATCATAATGGGGACAAGACGAGCCAGACATATACAGAAGAAGCCGGAGAGGCAGTCTTTAATGGCGATGGAACGGAAACGGTCAGAGTAATACCCGTGGGACTAGAAAATTCAGATAATGTATTTTTTCGTTTGAGCGTGACTCTTACATCTGATTAACAGGCTTCCAAATATATGAATGATAGCGTGCATAAGAAAGGCTTCACGCTGGTTGAGCTTTTGGCGGTAATTGCGATTATTGCGATACTCTCTTCTATCTTGGTGGCTGGAATGGCGCGCGCTCGCGAGGCTGCGCAGATGGCGAATGCGAGTTCGAGCGCACGGTCTATAATCACTGCCTTTCTTCTTACAGCGAGCGATAATAATGGCCAATACATGATGGGTTATGGCGACGCGGGTCAAACGCTTCGCCCGAACGGTTTTCCTCCGATTCTTAGCTCCCAAGAACATGCGAAACGTTATCCTTGGCGATTGGTCCCTTACTTAAGTGATTCCCCAGAAGTGCTCTACGTCGGAGAACATCGTGATTTTTTTAAAGAGTCGGCTGGCAATAGCACGTATCATACGAGCCTCTACCCGTCGTTTGGAATCAATAGTATTTTTGTAGGGGGCCACTATGATGAGAGAAAACATTCGCCTAATTTCACGCCGAGTCGGCGGAGCCGAGACAAAACTAAGTTGCCTAACCGTTTTTGGGTATTACGACCAGCAGACGCAGTCGAACCTGCAAAAATGATTGTTTTCGCTTCCTCGATCTCAGATGTCGATGGAGACGGTAAAGCGGCAGGCTATTTTAGTGTAACGCCGCCTAAAAGCCCCCTCTCTCCAACTTGGGGGCCTTATAGGGGAGTCAAAGATCCAGGAAGCATGGGAAATGTTTCGCTAGAGTATGCAGGTGGCGCTATGGTCGCGAATCTCGATGGTAGTGTGACTGTTCTGGAGGAGGAAGAACTACGGGACATGCGGCGGTGGTCGAACCAAGCCGCATATTATGCGGACAAAGATTTCAATAGATGGAATGAGTGATCTGCGCGGCGGAGCCTCTACTTATAAACATTACTCGATTCGTATCGGCGTGCTCGCTATGATCTTTTGAATTAGCCTTTTTGTTTAATTCGTTTATACGCCTTTATATTATGCGCCAGTCGATGATTAGAACAATCCCTATATTCTTTTGTCTTTTGATGATGGTTTTTACGGCGAGCGCTAGTAAACCGCCGCTCGGGATGTGGGCTTGGAAGCAGGCACACTTCGACACTGCACAGGCGCGTAGTGAGATGCTTGATTTTTGCAAGCAGGAGGGGATCTCTCATATCGATCAACATATAAGTATTCATGACGGTTTAATAAAGAATACAGATGCCCTTAAATCTTTGATCGCGCAAGCGGCGCAGCGCGGTATCACCGTCAACGCGCTACGGGGCGATAAGGCGATGTTTTTAGCGGATAACCATGAGCGCACGCTAAATGCAATTGAGACCCTAGTGGCTTTTAACCGAACGCTCCCGGAGGAAGCTAAATTGTTAGGAATCAAGTTCGATGTAGAGCCGTATTTGACTGCGCAGTGGAAGGCAGGTGGAGAACAGCGTGATCGCGTGATACTGGAATACCTGAATTGCCTGACGCGGGCACGGGCGTATCTGAAGACCCACTCGCCTGAGCTTGAACTCGCGGTCGATGTGCCCTTTTGGTGGGATAAGGACGAGTATATGGTGAATTTTGAGGGAAGCATTAAGCATTTTGTTCATCACATACAAGACCGCGTAGATTGGCTCGGCGTCATGTCTTATCGGCGCGAGGCAGATAAGATTATCCGTCTAGTTGAGGATGAAATTACATATGCCTCGAAGCAGGAACTGGCGCGTTCAATTGCCCCCGGTATGGAGACTAGTAATATTAAAGGTAAGCACACGCATATTAGTTTTGGCGGTGTCCCGCCGGAACAATTCCGACTGGCACTGGCGAGCCTCCTTTCGACCTATGCGGATAATCCGAATGTTCGTTGTATCATGCTGCACCATTACGGGAGTCTAAGTACCTATTTAATGGGTGTGAGCTCGGTGAATGTAACGACGAGCAGGCAGAGCAGGTAGTGCTATAAAATAAAACTACAAGGTCTCAAGAAATGCGATCAGCGCATTCTTATCCGCTTGGCTAAGGCTGAGGCCGCCAGGGTGCTTGGCTAGATTGGGGTCAAGTGTATCACTTTGCTCAAAGGAACCATTATAGTGGTCGATAACTTCTTCTAGGGATTGGAAGCGACCGTCGTGCATATAAGGAGCTGTCTCGGAAATGTTACGTAAGCTAGGAGTGCTGAACTTGCGCCGGTCGCTTTCTCGATGGGTGGTTAGGTAGAGTCCGAGGTCTTCGCCGGGCAGGCCGTTGTTGTGAAAGAGATGATCAGTAAACATAGCCCCCCCGTGACAGTGGAAGCAATCAGCACCAGCTTTGCCGAGTCGTGGCTCGGATTCGGTAAAGAAGAGTTCGAAGCCACGCGCTTGCTCTGGAGTGAGCTCTGCTAGGCCGGCTTTTACTTGATCAATTTTGGAGTCGAGGCTAAGGCGAGTAAGCAGAAAATTTTCAATGGCTAGTCCGATGTTCGCAGGGTTGATTTCGCCAGAACCGAAGGCCTCTTTAAACCCGATTATGTATTCAGGCTTAGCGCGAAGCTTTTCCACAACTGCTTCGTGAGTGCTATCCATTTCCATGTGGTCTTCGATGGGCATGAGCGCATGCTCGCGCAGTGAGGAGGCACTACCGTCCCAAGTGAAGTCTTTTTTCCAAGCGAGATTAAAGAGTGGCATAGTGTGGCGAGAACCTACTTTACCGTCGATGCCGGTACTAAATCGATGAGGGTCCGATAGGTTCTCGTCTTGGTGGCAAGATACGCAGGCGACGGAGTTATCGCGCGAAAGATGGGGGTCGTGGAAGAGTTTCTCGCCGAGAGCCACACGTTCTTTTATAATAGGATTGTCGAGCGGTAACTCGGGAATGGGTATATGTCTTGGGAAACTAATTGGATAGGCAGTGGGCTTTGTGGGTAGATCGATAGGCTGTAGCTTGCCAACGACGGGCGTTTTTAGCTTCGCGCCTGTGTTTAGTATGCGAAACGCGTCAGTTAGGTTTTCTTGTATACGGATGGAAACAGGGTCCCCCTGCGCTGAGTGGGTGGTGGCTCCATCTTTCTCGAAAGAAAGGCCATCCAGAATGCGGCTTAGATCGAGGCCTATAGTAATTTGGCTAGTGTCGTTTATATCGAACTGAATTGGTAGCTCCACTCGAGTATACATGGCATCGGTCGCATAGTGGTAGGCATAGCCTTCGATCGCGCTTTGCTCTTTCCCGCGCCAGTGTCCTTCGAGTGCCATGAATATGTAGCCCCCTTGCCAGTTCCAGTGTAGATTGTTTAGATTGGGGTTGAGGGAATGATCCGCTGGAAATTGAGCTGGGTCTGCGTGGTTAAGCTTCGGGCTAACGCCGACGTAAAAAGCTACCGCACGGTATTTATTACTAGGAATGCTGCCTAATCTATGCCGAGTGCGTGAGCGCGGGCTGTCAATCCAGGCGATGTTATCTTGCGGTGTAATCCATTCGCCCTCGACGCTCTGCAATGCAAAGCCCGATACTAGGTAGCTCAGGCGTGTGGAGGAGTAGTCCTCGCCAGAGGAGTTTTCATAGCGCAGCGAATCGTGTCGGACTAGTCTATCCCCTATTAAATGTTCAAATGAAATCTCCAGGGTGCTTCCTTGAAGCGAAGATGCGAGCGCTACTCCAATTGCTGCAGTTAGCTGTCGGAGCCACATAGACTATGGAGTAGGCTGATCGCTGTAGCCGCCCCCGATTGCTGAGTCGACCGCAAGGCAAGCATCGTAGGCTGCGCGGACATTACCGTCCATGCCATCGAGTAGGGTAAGACTGATTTCGTAAGGCTGGTTGGGGGCGTAGCCGAGCCGACTTTGTTCGTTCCAGTCGCTGCCTATGTCGTAAAACTCAAAATAAGGAGTGTCGTTAGCCACATCTGGATCTCCGAAAATAATCAGTTTATAATCTGGGTAGTCATCCGTTATAATAGCTCTTGCGTGGGTCGATCCAGCGGCGCCCCCGACTTCTGCAATCATAGTACGGTCTTCTGTGTCAGTGCCGCTCAGAATTGGCAAGATGCTCGTTGATTGGACATTCATTGCTGCAAGACCCGCAACGGAGGACTCGTCAATATCGGCCATTTCTAAAATGGTAGAAAATAAATCGACGCAGTGGACAAGCGCATCAGTGGTGCTTCCAGCGGCTACGGTCACGGCGGGACCGGCTACGACCATTGGGACATTAGTGCCACCATTATAAATAGAGCCTTTTGCGCGGCCGGCGCCGAATGGCCCCTGTACGGCTTGCCCAGGAGTTCCGTTATCTCCGATTATTATTATGTGTGTTTGAGCAGGATCGACTACTTTCATGAGGCGCCCTATCTCTGTGTCGAGCGCTTCGCACATCTTTCGATAGTTGTATGCGTTCGCACTTTCTCCGCCTAGTTGGGCGGAATAGCCGCCAATTGGAGCGAGTTCAGCGGGAGGTTCTTCAAAGGGAGAGTGAACGGCATTGAAAGCGACCCAGGTGAACCACGGCGTTCCCGTAGCAGTGTTTTCTAAGATAAAGTCAGCGGCTTCGTTGACTTGGTCGGTAGTAGTGTAAGTCGTGCTGCTACTGGAGGCACCATTAGAATTTTTATTCCAACTATAATAACTGGTCACACCGCCCCCATTGATGCCATAAAATTCAGGCCAGCCACCACGGGCTGTATAGCCGCTATTATTGCCTCCGAGGTGCCACTTTCCAACAGCGAGCATTTGATGTGGGGCGCCTTGCGAAGTTAAAATTTCGGGCAGAGTGATTTCGTTGATGCCGCTACCACCAGAGAACTGCGACGCCTCCGTAGGGTACGAGACTTTGTGCTGGAATGGTTGGCGACCAGTCAAAATTGTAGCCCTTGTGGGGGAACAAACGGGCTGTGCATAGGCCCGAGTGAAACGTACTCCTGATGCTGCGAGGCTAGAGAAGTTAGGCATATTTGGGAGCCTGGCGCCGACTTCACTATTGTCTAGTGGGCTACTGTCTGTGCCCCAGTCGTCGACGATCATAAGTAAAATATTAGAGCGGATCGTATAGGTTCCGTTTCGGACAGGGCCATTACCTGGCGGGTATGTGGCCACGATGTTATAGTCGCCAGGCGAGAGTCCGTATAGCTGAACTTCGAAGCTTAGTGTTGGGCGAGAAGGGCGCGTTACGTTAGCCGAAGCGATATCGATACTCTCGCCGTTAAAAGTCAGCGCAGAAGGAAGGGCGCTTAGATTACTGGGCCCGCCATTATTCATCGTCACAGTTATAGTTACGGACTCCCCGATTTCAGGAGAAGGTTTGTCGTAGACGAAACCTACGTCGTCAAAGTTGGCTAGATCTGTGCGAGTGACTTTGTAAAAGGACGAACTTGGCAAGCTGCCCCCATGATCTTGTACAGCAACCATTTCATCGGCCCCTGCTATGATTTCGGAACCGGCAGTAGTAAAGTCGTTAGTCAGATCAGTTGTTTCGCTGATTTGGTAAGTGCCGCCTTCGACCGCGCTCCAAGTGATGGTGACTTGATCGGCAGCGGGAGTGCTTACGGAGATGCCATTTGCGACTTCTTCCTTCTCGGGACCACCTTCGAAAAGAATTGTTAACTCGGAAGCGGTATCGTCTGCTCCTGGAATCCCGCTAAAGTTGACATTACTTGGCTCGCCGAAATATGTGCGTACGATGTTGTAAGGGAAGGTAGGTGTGCCGTCGGCTTCGATGCAGGTGAAGTAAGCCCAAGTGCCACTCGGGAATTCAGGGGTTACACACCAGCGTACGTTGTATTCATTAAGATCAAAATCTACGCCGAGGGTCATACCAAGGTCACCCTTATAATCGTTGTCTTCCATATAGCGGCCGAGAGGGAAGTTCGCACTAATGATGGGCCCGGATAAAAAGCTACGCCCGGTGATTGCGTAAATTCGAGTTGCCCAAGCGGGCCAGCTTGCCCGAGTGTTGTCGCTGCGGAGCTGAAAGCCGCTAATCATACGCCGTACACCGCTATCGGAATCGAGTGGGTCGTCGTAGCCGTAGGGGCCGTAGACTGGCAATCCGTCATCAACCCAGGCAATAATCGGGGAATGTTCCCCATTAAAATTCTCGGTGTAGTTATTTGTGGTGGGGTCGTAATCGACACTGTCGCCGAGTTGATATCTGAGTGCAGGGGGATTGGCATGATAATGATGATTCGCTCCTGCTTGGTGGGCATTACCCGCGTCAAATGTAATACTTTCATTTATGTATGCGTCTCGGTTCCATCTTTGCTCTCCACCGTCTCTAGCACGCGCGTCCCCTGCGCTAGAGGTACTGTAGGAAAAAGCGTCCCTGGAGTCGAACATACGTACTCCGTTAACCATCAAGCCTATTGCGCCGCCGCCGGTTTCTGTCTTATTAATTACCGTTGTCGGATCCGTTGAATTCCGGGAAAAACGGTGCACTGCGGCTTGATTGTCGGGGTAGTTAGGAAAAAGATTGGTGCGGGAGGCGTTAGTATACCACGGTCCCATAATATAACTAGCGAGGTTGGTCGTACGGATATAAACCCACTCGTCCGTGTAGGAAATCTCGTGAATACCTGCGTAGGTAGGCTCGGTTTGTGTGCCTTGGCCTCGACTCCAAGTCGTGACGGCACTTAGTGCGTCGGTTTGGTAGATACGTGCATAGCTACCTGAGCGCGCCGTATACCAAGAGCTTAACAATGGATCTGCGAAGGCTGTGCTGGCGCAAACACAAATAAGTAGTATAGTTTTGAATAGGGGCACAATTTAGATGTTTTTACACTATTAGAAATACTAAATCGTAAGCAATTAGAAAAGGTTTCAGTTGCCCTAGCACATGTTAAAATCCCGCCTAAGGTTAAAAGTCTAGTATTTTAAGCGTAAGCTCCATTGCCTCTCTAATTGCAGGAGTATATTATTATTACACATTACTATTACCCAAGTAAATATTCTCCTGTTAATATCTCTAGATCTGTAATATCTGATAGTATAAAATATATTTATAGTTATTTTCCAATCACTCTCAAAATTCACTAAAGTGCATCCTATTTTCTCTCGATTTATCGGTGTCTTTGCTGCGACCTTTCTACTGAGCGCATTTACTTATGGCGCCGATACTGGCCTGGTAGTAGTTTACCCTGAGGAGTATTCGGCTGCTTTGCGAAATCCACTAAAAGGCTTTCGGCCAGATACGGGCAAAAACATTTCTAGAAGCCGTTTTGTGACCCTAGCTCGTCATTATATCAAGTGGAATGATTTAGAGCAGAAGCAGACGGATGACATAGTAGCAAATATCCGGGCTTACAGTGAGAGGAAATGGGCGAAGCTTCGCGGCACAGGAGTGAAAGTCATTCCTCGGGTCTATTTAGATTGGGATAGAGAAAGTGGTAATGAGTACTGGCCTAGTGATCTAAACTCTGGCGATTACAGTAGCCCAGAATTTAAGCGGCGAGTCCTTCGCCTTGTTGAGGCAATGGGTCAGTGCTGGGATCGCGACCCTAGGGTGGCTTGGGTTCAAATGGGAATTATCGGTTTTTGGGGAGAACACCACAACCCGCATCCAGATTTAGAAATGCAACAGTTATTAGGGGCTGCATTTGAAAAAGCCTTTCAAAATAAGCGGGTATTAGTCCGTCATCCTGGTGAGTTCGAAGATTTTGAGTTTGGCGTTTACTGGGACTCATGGGCGCATAATCAGCAGACTTTTCAGCAAATGCATGGCGCTGGAATTGATCGGCTAAACACAATTAAAAGTCGCTGGATGACTCACCCTATTGAAGGCGAAGCAGCTTATAATTGGGGGTCCTATAAGATCCAGCCTGGTGACAGCCCGAATGATACATTATCTGACCCAGAGCATCGCGACTTTCTTATCGATACAATCCGCAACTTGCATTGCAGCGCGCTAGGATGGATTGCCAATTACGATCCATCTAACCTAGCCGCTCAAGCCGGAGCTGAGGAGGTGCAGAAGGCCTTCGGGTATCGTTTTGTTTTAGAGGAGTTCTCTTTTAGTCCAGCTGTTTCTAAGTATGGAGAACTGGCCGCAGAATTTAGTATTAAAAATACGGGCTCTGCACCTTTTTACGAAGACTGGCCCATGTATTTGAGCCTGCTAGACCCCATAAGTCATCGCGTTATTTGGAGCCGAGAAATAGAGGACGTAGATATTCGGAGGTGGCTGCCTGGCGACGATTGGGATGAGCAAGCAGATCGGTACCGCATTCCGGCTAAAACGTATAGCGTCCAGTCAACAATGTTACTGCCTGGGAATTCAGATTTGCCGGCAGGTGAGTATATTTTGGCGTTGTCAATTCCTGACCCTCATTCTGGAGAACTTGGCATCCGTCTTGCAATCCGAAATCACTTTGAAGGAGGCTATCATCCGCTGGGTATCGTCGCCTACGGGATGAAGCCAACCGGCTCATCGACGGTTCACCATGAATCATTTATTGATCCGATGGGAGAGTAAGCCATAGGCGAATTTATTACCACCAAGCAGATAGCTACTCATATGAGAATCGTATTCGAATTACATCACCGCGCTTGCTGCCAGTTACTTTTACGATCGTCCATTTGTGTAGCGAAGTTGATTCTCGGGTGCATTGCTATGTTCTTACTTGCTGCGCCGAACCTTGAGGCAGAGCAGAGCGGAACTGCACCTAATGTGCTATTCATAGCGGTTGACGATATGAACGACTGGACCTCCTACCTGCAGGGGCATCCACAGGCTCGAACTCCAAATTTGGATCGACTGGCGAAAGAGAGTGTTCATTTCACTCAAGCCTATTGCAATGCTCCGAGCTGTAACCCTTCGCGCGCATCTGTAATGCTCGGCAAGCACCCGAACTCAACTGGATTTTATAGTAATAAGAGCGGCAATACATCCATCGACTTACGCAAATATTATCCAAATAAATTAACCCTTCCGCAGTTTTTTAGACAGCATGGTTACAGCACCTTTAGGACTGGGAAAATTTACCATTACTGGGGGGATTGGGCGGATATGACAGTCAAAGAAGAGGACCTATCTTTTGATGCACATTCGTGGGGTGGAGGGAAGCCATTTGAGCCATCGACTTACTTGTGTGGTATTGATTTTGGCTGGTCCTTTACTAAGAGCGGTAAGCTCTCTTACATGGACTGGGGGTCGATGGATGCGCCGTCAGCGAAATTCGGTGAATACGGGCGAGCTTCTGCCGTGATCAAAGAAATTAATAGAGATCATGATAAGCCTTTTTTCGCAGCGCTCGGATTTTACCTACCACACCTTCCGTGGTATTATCCTCAAGAAATTTTGGAGGAGCCAGGGTTAGCGCACATCCGAAATGTGGAAGACGTGATGTTGCCAGATGTTCTAGCCGACTCTGCAGCTAAAGATTTATCTGATCTCTCGGGCCTCGCCATAAAGATTGCTCATGGGGGGATTAAGCCTCGTTTGCTTGATGGTTCTAAAACTTACAAGAACTGGCACGACGCTATAACTGGTGAGGGCAAATGGAAAGAAGCGATACAAGCCTATCTAGCTAGCATTTATTTTGTGGATAAGCAGTTAGGCCGAGTTTTGGATGTGTTAGAACAAAGCCCGCATGCAGAGAATACTATCATCGTACTTTGGAGTGATCACGGCTGGATGTTAGGAGAGAAGGAAGCTTGGAGAAAGTATCGACCGTGGGAAGATTCGGTAAGAACGAATTTTATAATCAAGGCGCCTGGGATGCCAGCCGCAGCGGTCGAAAATCCCGTTGAATTGTTAAGTATTTGGCCAACCTTAAGTGAACTGGCGGGCTTACCCATGAAAGAAGATTTAGACGGACGGTCCCTCGTCCCTTTGATGGAAGATCCCAGCATGCGGTGGAACCACCCAGTCATCACAGCTCACATAGACGAAAGTGGTAGTGGAGGGTGGCAATCTATCCGGACGCAAAAGTATCGCTATATCAAATATATGAAAACAGGAGATGAAGAATTGTACGACCATTCCAAGGACCCGAACGAATGGACAAATTTGATTGATTGTACTGCATATAGATCAGTTAGGGGAGAATTATCTGAATTGGTGCCGGATGAAATGACGCCCCTTGGAAGTTGGCATGCTCCTAGCGAAGCAGTCGAAGAGCATAATCAGCGTGGGCTTCACTGAAGGGTCGACTAGTTTTATGTTAACCATATATTGTTGCAGGTGCCCATATTAGCTTCAGAAGGATCTATTCTTGGGTGTAGTTTTATTAAGCCCGAAAATTACTTAATTAATAATGGAACAAACAAAGAAAATCAGCCGCCGCATCTTCGTCAGTAAGTCTGCATCTGCGATCACGGGGATTACTATTTTGCCCCCTTATCTCGCGCTCGGTAAGGCCGATGCCCTTGGGAATCTCCCTCCTAGTAAGCGAATTAATCTCGCCTGTATAGGCATTGGCGGTCGTGCCAAAACTGTTATTCCTCAGCTCTGTAGTAACGGCGCTGCGAAGCCAGTCGCCTTTTGCGATGTTGATTTCAAGCGAGCCAATAAGGAAATAATGGATGCATTCCCCGGCGTACGCAAGTTTGCGGACTTCCGAGTGATGTTTGACCAAATGGGTGACGATATCGATGCCGTCAGTGTTGTCACGCCAGATCATACGCACTTCGTACAAACTATCGACGCCATGCAACGCGGCAAGCATGTCTATGTTGAGAAACCGCTTACTCACTCCTTCCGAGAAGCCACTCTGCTGATTCAGGCGGAGAAGCAATATGAGGTTGTCACTCAAATGGGCAACCAGGGGCACACCTCGCCCGGCGCCCGACAATTTCAACAGCTACAGAAAGCAGGCGCTCTAGAAGACATTGTCAAAATCGAAGCATATAAGGACCCTTCACTCTGGTTCATGGACGCGGCCCAACGCATCAGTGAATTTCCTAAAGCAGAACCGATTCCCAGCTCGCTCAACTATGACCTATGGTGCGGCCCTGCTAAAATGATGCCCTTTAGCGGGCGCTACCATCCATTCGACTGGCGAGCATTTTATATTTATGGCAATGGTATGCTCGGCGACTGGGGCGCACACGTCATCGACTTTGCTCACAATTACTTAAAGCTCGGATTGCCCAATAGGGTCGAGCCTTTGCGTATGGATGATTACAATCAAGTAATTTTCCCTCTTTCTTCGCATATCCGTATGCAATTTCCGAAACGCGGGACCGGACTACCTGCCTGCGAAATGCTTTGGCGAGATGGCTCCGATGCAGTACCCGTACTTGATCGAAAATATCATAATTCTGATTTATCTGGGAACTTAGTAGCACCGCGCTTGGGCCGCGCTGGTACGGTTCTGCACCGTAAGGATGAGCAATTTGTAATCCAGCGCGGCTCACACGGCAGTGCTTCGCGACTCTATCCCAGAGCTAGCATGATGGATTATAAACGAGCGCTCAAAGCACCAAGCGGCGGACTCGATCACATGCAAAGCTTTATTCAGTCATGTCTGGGTAATGGAAAAACTACGTCACCATTTAGCGTCGGGGGGCCACTTACCCAGTTGCTTATGCTGGGTGTGATTGCCCAGTATCTGAACGAAGGGTTCAATTTTGATCGAGGAACAAAGCGAATTACGAATAATCCAGTGGCTGATGCCATGCTGGAAGGTCCTGCGCCTCGTAAAGGCTGGGAGAGCTACTATACCGGCGCTTAACTGAATATTGATTCTCATAAAGATGCTCTACCAGTTTAATAAGATTTCTAATTAAAGCCGCCATTAATAACTGTAAAAGATTTAGCTTTTTATTTATATGATTAGGTAGAATGTCCATAGACACAGATAGATCCTTTAGTATAAATTTATTATTATCCCGCTAAATTTAAATATGACTCTATTACTTAAATATTTAAAGCAACTGCTGGGTTCAGTCGCAGTAGCCTTCGCAGTCGCTTCCAGCTCATTATTCGCGCAATTAGACAGGCCGAATATACTCTTTATCTCAGTGGATGATCTAAATGACTGGGTTGGAGTATACGCGGGGCATCCGCAGGCTAAGACCCCGCACATGGATCGTTTCGCGCAGCAAGCGATGGTTTTTCGTAATGCCAGTTGCCCAGGCCCAGTTTGTGGACCATCCCGATCTGCGCTGCTTTCGGGATTCATGCCATCGACGACTGGTTTATACGGCAACAGTAACAACATGCTCGAGTCAGCAATCGTACAAAAAAGCGCTACTCTACCAGAATATTTTTCGAGGCATGGTTATATTACAATTTCCAAAGGAAAGATTTTTCACAAGCATTCTACAGAGAGTGGCCAAGACCATGGCCATTGGGCATTTGATATTTGGGAGGCGGCAAAAGGCGGGGGAAAAGTTGACCCAGAACGATATTTTTGTAGGGATGAAGGCATCATCAATGGGCGGAAGATTGAAAACCCAAAATTCACGAAGAGTGGCGGATCGCGTTTGGCGTTTGGTCCACTACTAGGGGAGAAGGAACAAACCAAAGATTACCGAACGGCAAAGTGGTTTGAAGCAAAACTCAAAGAAGAATACGAGAAGCCATTTTTTATGGCTGTAGGAATTTCTAAGCCGCACCTTCCATTTTATGCCCCTAAGGAGTATTTCGACCTTCATCCTTTGGAATCGATAATCCTTCCAAAATATCGGATGGATGACCTTGACGATATTTTAAATGCCAGTGGGGCGGCAGCTTTTAAACCGCACGCAGATTTCCAATGGTGCCTAGAATACGGCGTAATGCGCGACGTGGTCCAAGCTTACTTAGCCACAGTTTCCTATGCGGATGAATGTGTAGGAGTCGTCTTAGATGCCTTAGCAAATAGCCAATACGCGAATAATACTATCGTAGTAATTTGGGGAGATCACGGATGGCACTTTGGCGAGAAATTGAAGTTTCGTAAGGCCTCACTATGGCGCGAAGCCACGCAGTTACCGCTAATCATTCAAACTCCCAGTATGCAAACTGGCCAGGACTGTGAGCGTAATGTGAACCTCATAGACCTTTATCCGACATTGATTGACCTTTGCGGCTTGCCAGAGAAAGAACTAGACGGAACAACTATCAGGCCTTTGCTAGAGAATCCGAATCTTCCTTGGTCTCCGACCCTAACTACCCAAGGCAAGGGAAATCATGCTGTCATATCTGAGCGGTGGCATTACACTTCCTATGCTAGGGGATTTGAGGAGTTATACGACTTGGAGAATGATCCCATGCAGTGGACAAATCTAGTACATTCTGCTCCTGAGAGTGCTGCTATGGTGATGGCAGAATTGAAGGCATACCTACCAGCGTACGAGGCAGAAGAAATACCAAAGAGCCAAAAAGATGATTCTATCAAAGAGATGGACAATACGATTAAGGCCCGCCGCGATTTACTTACGCTCAAATAAAAATCCGCGATGTCTTATCCATTTAGAAATACTAGCTATCTCTTATTTAGCCTAGCTGCAGTTTGCACACTTACTGCGAAGCCGATGAATGTCGTCTTCATTGCTATTGATGACCTAAATACTGACCTTGGATGCTATGGACACGAGCAAGTGCAAACGCCCAATATGGACCGTTTGGCAAAGATGGGTGTGCAGTTCAATAATGCGTACTGCCAGCAGCCACTTTGTGGACCGAGTAGGGTAAGTGTTATGTCGGGACTTCGCCCTAACACTACGGACTGTTTTAGCTTGGGAGATAATATCCGCCATAAACGGCCCGACACGCTGACCCTCGGTCAGTTTTTTCAAGACAAGGGATATTATGTTGGGCGCGTAGGTAAAATCTACCACTACGGTAATCCGAGTCAGATTGGTACTAATGGGAATGATGATAAGTTAAGTTGGCAGGAGCGTTTTAACCCGCAAGGAATCGATAGCCTGCTAGAGGACGAGATCATTCGTTACCCAGGAGGAAAAACGGGGAACCCAAATAAAAAAGAGGACTTAGGGATTTCGTTGGCTTGGTGGGACCCGGTAAGTGAGGATGAAGAGCATACCGACGGCATGGTCGCCTCGCGCGCGATCGAAATGATCGAGCGCAATATGAAAGAGCCCTTTTTTGTCGCTGCTGGCTTTTTTAATCCTCACTGCCCGTACGTCGCCCCGAAGAAATATTTCGACCTTCATCCATTTGAAGCCGTTACAATGCCCGACCTTGCAGAGTCAAAGAAGGACTTAGAAGATGTTCCGCCCATGGCGATCCTGCGTGACTCAGGAAACAAGTGGCCATTCTATAATGTTTCCAATATATCGGTGGACGAAGCCCGTAAATGTAAACAGGCCTACTTTGCCTGTATCTCATTTGTGGATGCCCAGATTGGGCGCATCATGGATGCTCTTGAGCGAAACGATCTGATGGATGATACGCTGATTGTAGTTTGGTCTGATCATGGATACTTCCTCGGAGAAAAAGGGCTTTGGTATAAGCGTAAAAATTTTGAACGTTCGCTTCGAGTTCCGCTAATTATCGCCGGGGGAGGAATTAGTGCTCAGACTCAGGCTTGTAGCCAAATTGTCGAACTGGTGGACCTGTATCCGACAATTGCCGAGCATACCGGATATCAAGTGCCCTCGGTATTAGAAGGGGAGAGCTTAGTGCCGCTGCTTAATGACCCAATGGCAGATTGGGATAAGCCAGCAATTTCGCAGGTAATTCATTCGCGAGGTCAAGCATACGGGTTTTCGCTTCGTACGGACCGTTGGCGCTATACAGAGTGGAAAAAGGGCGAAGCAGGGCGCGAGCTATATGACCATGCAAATGACCCCGATGAGGTTACCAATCTAGCAGACTACCCTGAGCATGCGGCGCTAGTTAAGAGACTAAGCGAGCAACTGAAGCCTTATGTTGAAACTATGAGTACAGCTTCTGAGTCACCAAAGAAGAATGGAAAAGGATGAATAATATCCGATGGAAAAGACACATAAGAGTTGGAGGATCGCGCTGAGCTACGCCACGATCTAGGAGGTGCCGAAAAAAAGACTCACTATGAATAGACTATTTATAACTGCCTCCCTTATGTTTGTATTGTCTGTTCGCGCACTAATTGCATCTCCTGCAGCAGACGAGGAGCTGGCGCAGACCCCACCAATGGGCTGGAACAGCTTCGACAGTTATGGTGTATATTTACACGAACAGGCCGCCCTTGCCAACCTTCAAGCGATGGCGGACAAGTTACTGCCACATGGCTACGAATACTTCGTTATCGATAACGGATGGTTTGGCGAATACACCCTTCAAGAAGGCACTATTTTTCCAGCAGAGAAACACGCGCACGATATTCGCATTAATGAGTACGGGCATTTTCTGCCTTCTGAAGTTTATTTTCCTAATGGCCTAAAGGCGCTTTCAGAAAGGTGTCATGCGCTCGGGCTAAAATTTGGTGTGCATTTAATGCGAGGGATTCCTCGGAAGGCGTATGAAATGGACCTACCTATCAAAGGAACTCGATATACGGCGCGTGATATAGCTAATACGAACCCTGACGAGAACTGCAACTGGTGCCACTACTGCTACGCGGTAGATATGAGTAAGCCAGGGGCGCAGGAGTGGTACGATAGCTTGATCGAGCACATTTCCAGCATGGGTGTGGATCTGATTAAATACGATGACATCGTTGCGCACCCAGATGAAGTCGAGGCAGTCGCCAAAGCAATCGCCAAAACAGGCAAGCCGATTCTCTTGAGCCTTTCACCTGGTAATAAGATTGATCCAGATGCGATCGATTTCTTCAGGATGAGCAATATGGTTCGAGTTACACCTGATGTCTGGGACGAACAAAAATATATAGATTTGTGCTTCGAAGCCTGGCGTAAATGGCAAGGAAAGGAACAGGTCGGGTTTTGGATCGACATGGATATGATACCCTTCGGCCAATTACAGCTTATGTCCCCGCCAAGTTCTGATGGCACAAAGACAGTTATGGACAAGGGTGACGTCGCTCTAGCTGGCAAAGGGGTACGCCGCATGTGTCAGCTCAATAACGCCCAGATGGAGACTTTTATTACGATGCGCGCCATGGCGGCGTCCCCATTAATGATGGGTGGAGACTTACCGACTTTAGATGAGTTTTCCCTAAGACTCATCACAGATGCCGACATGCTTGCATGTAACCAAAATGGCGTGATGGGATCTCTTATTTATGAAGATAATGGGGTGGAAGTTTGGAAGACAGAAAAAAGAGGGAGTACGCAAGCTGCGTGGATCGCCGCTTTTAATCGCAGTGAGGTAGTGAAAAGCTTTTTACTTAATGCAGCCAAACTAGGCTTAGAAGAGGGGCCTTTGATTAGCTTACGTAACATCTGGGAAGAGGGTAAGCTCGGCTTGAATGAGCCAGTTGAAATAACCGCAAAGGGGGTTATTTTTATCGCCGTGAATCAATGATATGGAATCTTTATCGCAGCTTTTACTTAAGAAATTATGAGAAAATTGTTATACATCCTTAACTTCGCATTACTACTAGCATTGCTTGCTAACGCTGAGTCACATACAAACGTTGTGTATATACTAGCCGATGACTTGGGCTACGGCGATTTGAGTATTTTAGGGCAGTCGAATTTTGAGACGCCCCATATAGATTCGCTCGCACGCAAGGGGATGATTTTTACGGACCACTATTCGGGCAGCACTGTATGCGCACCTTCTAGAGCGTCTCTTCTCTCGGGTTTACACACTGGCCATGCCCCGGTTCGGGGTAACTTAGAGTGGCAACCAGAAGGCCAGTATCCCATGCCAGAGGGCACTTATATTATCCCTCAGATGCTGAAGCGGGCGGGGTATACCAGCGGTATATTTGGAAAGTGGGGATTAGGTGCACCAAAGACTGCAAGCGAACCTCTTAACATGGGCTTCGATCGCTTTTATGGTTATAATTGTCAACGTATTGCACACCACTACTATCCTTATTTTCTCTGGGACGATGATAGCCTTGAGGTACTTTGGGATAATTTTGGCATGGAGACTGGCACCTATGCTCCCGACTTAATTCACAAAGAAGTATTAGAATTTATCGAAACAAATAAAGAGCAGCCGTTTTTCTGCTATTACGCAATTATTCAGCCGCATGCGGAAATGTTCGCTCAAGAAGAGTACATGAATAAATACCGAGGAAAGTTTTTGCCGGAGAGTTCTTATGTAGGGACCGACGAAGGGCCTAGCTTTCGCAGACATGCCTATGGATCTCAACCCGAAGCGCATGCCGCCTTTGCGGCGATGGTGAACTGTATAGACGATTATGTTGGCGATATAGTCGCTAAGTTAGAAGCTTTGGGAATTGCGGAGGATACGCTGATCATATTTACGTCCGATAACGGACCTCACTCTGAAGCAGGTCACAATCCTGCATATTTCAATTCTAATGGCCCTTTCAAGGGAAAGAAGCGTGACCTTTACGAAGGAGGCATCCGAGTGCCGATGATCGCTAATTGGCCAGGTACTATTACAGAAGGTTCAACCACTGACCATATCTCAGCTTTCTGGGATGTTTTTCCTACCCTTGCAGAAATTTCTGATCAATCTACACCAGAGAACATAGACGGCCTCTCATTCTTACCAACTCTGCTAGGCGAGGAGGGGCAAGCGAATCACGAATATTTATATTGGGAGTTCCATGAAAAGAAGGGCCGGCAGGCGGTACGTAAAGGAAAATGGAAAGGGGTGCGCTACGACGTATCAATTAGTCCAGATTCGCCAATAGAGCTTTATGATTTATCGGCAGATCCAGGGGAGAGTAGAAATCTTGCACAGCAACATCCAGAGCTTGCTGTAGAGCTATCCGATTTAATGGCTAATGCGCGGACAGCTCACCCAAATCCTAATTTTAATTTTCCAGACAGGCGTTACGTTGTGCGCGAGGTGATGGGCAATAAGAATTAATGCTAGTGAGATGAAGCGGCTTTTTGGAATCCTATTTTTACTTTTGCAGTTTACCTCTGCTTCCACAGAGCGTGCTCCTAATATTCTTTGGATTATCGCAGAGGACTTGTCGCCCTTTTTTGGATGTTATGGAGATACCGTGAACCAAGGCCATACGCCGGCCGTAGACCAACTTGCAGCGCAGGGGGTGCTTTTTGAGCGGGCTTACTCGGTCTCACCGGTATGCTCCTCCAGTCGTTCCGCATTAATCACTGGAGTAATGCAGACCAGAACAGGGACGCATCAGCATCGCTCTAGTCGTACAGTTGATGGAGAGATTGTCCCAGAGGCTTTACGTATAAACCTTCCAGTAGGCATGAAGACGATACCAGAGCTTATGCGCGAGCATGGCTACTTCACCTTTAATAGCGGGAAAGATGATTACAATTTTCATTACGACCGTCGGGAACTTTACGAAGTGGGCACTAAAGAAGATTATATAGCAGGGATGAATGGATGGCAGGGAAACCGAGCGGAAAACTGGAAGTCGTATACCGAAGGTGTATGGGGTGCTCGCGAGAACAAGGAACAGCCATGGTTTGGTCAGATTCAAATCGATGGCGGAAAGGGCGATCGGCGCTACTTAGAGGCCTCTAAATTTATCGCGGATGACGCCGTGGAACTACCTCCTTACTTCCCAAGCACACCAGCCCTTAGACATGCATGGTCCGTGCACTTTAATAATGCCCGTGGATCGGATGTTCGTATATCTGAGATTTTAGAGCAGCTCGAAGCCGATGGCGAGATGGATAATACTGTGATCTTCTTTTTCTCTGACCATGGGCATAATACCTCTCTTCGTCATAAACAGTTTTGCTACGAAGGCGGAATGAGAGTACCTCTAATTATCAAGGGCGATTATGCTGCAATTCCATCTGGGCAGGTAGTCAATGATTTGGTTACTCTTCTAGACGTCGGGGCGACAACTCTAGCATTAGCAGGCGCAGAACTCCCTGATTATCTAGATGGCCAGGACCTCTTTGCGCATGATTATATAGCGGCAGAATATGTAATAGGTGCGCGTGATCGTTGCGACTACACGATTGATCGAATTCGTACGGTACGCTCAGATCGTTATCGTTATCTCCGCAACTATTATTTAGACCGTCCTTTGATGCAACCAGGCTATCGAGACGACCGCCCTCCCTCTATGGACATGCGCCGTTTATTCGAAGCCGGCGAACTGACTGAATATCAAGCAGAACATTGGTTTGGTCTGCGCCCTCGGGAAGAACTTTACGACATAGAAGCAGACCCGCATCAGATGCACAATTTGGCATCTTATCAGAGTAGTCAGGCTGAGTTACTCAGACACCGCGCAGTCTTGGAGGAATGGATCGAGGAGACCGATGATAAGGGTCGACATGCGGAAGACGATAGGCAACTCCGTGCTACCTACGACCTGTGGAAAGATCGCGACATTTTTAAGAAGGCTGATGTGAACTCTGAATATTCTAAATTCCGCGAAGCAAGCGGCAACTAAAACTACAAAAATATTATGAACTATAAATCTTATTTATTAAGCGGACTTACCCTTGCTCAGTTTATTTTAGGTGGGTTGCTGCAGGCCGCATTGCCCGACCTGTCGAAAATGAACATCTTGTTTATATGTCCAGAGGACTGGTCTGCAGCAGCTATTGGCGCCTACGGGAACGAACAAGTGAAGACGCCGAACTTAGACGAATTTGCCAAAACAGGGACTTTGTTTACTAAGGCTTATTGTCAGAATCCCGTATGCAACCCTTCGCGTAGTTCATTTAACACGGGATTACGCTCGGATACGACGAGGGTTTTTAGCAACGCCGATAAGTTCCAAGAGGTTATCCCCGATTGGGCGACCACAATTGGTGAGACTTTAAAAAGTCACCCTATTAAGACTTATATGATAGGAAAGTTGTTTCATCATAACTGGGATGCAATCGTGCAGTCATCTGCATACGATGGGATGTTAAAATACGGGGAACAAGAGGGTTACAAAGGTAGGGTAATTGAGTATAGTATCCCCAAGGGCACTCCCCCTAATCCCCCTAAGGCATGGACTTATACCTCTGACTTGGACTGGGACGCAAAGATGATCGAGGCGATGAAGATACGTAAGGAGCTATGGGCGTCTGCGTCCAAAGGCTCCGAGCAATGGGAAGAAGGGCGAAGTGTATTCCAAAGTCTATCTGCTGAGCTAATCGGCGATAGCGGAGACATCGAAGAGCGTAATTCTGATGGGGTGAAGGCCCGAGTGGTTGCTAATTTAATTCGTGAACATGCCGATAGTGGCGAACAGTTTTTCATAACGTATGGCAGTAGTCGTCCCCATACGCCTCTCATCGCTCCTAAGAAGTACTTCGATCTTTATGACCCTAGTATTCTAGAACTTACCAAGGCGAAAAAGGAGCTAGATGAAAATATTCCTGCGGTTGCTAAGCGCCATGGGCGCAATTGGGATATTTTTAAAATACGTGAAGAAACTCCCGAACAAGCTCAGGCTGCGATCCATGCCTATTACGCATGTGCTAGTTTTATTGATGATCAAATTGGCTTGATACTAGAAGCTCTGGAAGAGTCAGGGCAGGCAGACAACACGATAGTTATCTTTACCTCAGACCATGGCTTCCACTTGGGCGAGCACGGCATGTGGAGCAAGATCAGCCTTTTTGAACAAGCGACGCGAGTGCCCATGATCGTCAGGATTCCGGGACTCACCGATGGCGCGACCTGTGGAGAAATCGTCGAATTAGTCGATCTGTATCCGACGCTATGTAATATACTAGAGATTGATTTGCCGCACGATAATCTGGAAGGCATCTCCTTTCTTCCCCTGGTTGAAAATCCAGACTTAGCTTGGAAAAAAGCAGCATTTACGGTATGTAGGCAAGGCAGGCATCTTGGTAAGTCGGTCCGAACAAAGTCGCACCGTTACACTGAGTGGGTCGACTACGTAGATCGCGATGATGAGAATGCAGCGATTCGATTTTCTGAGATGTATGATCTTGAAGCCGATTCTTTGGAGCAAAATAATTTGGCTGATCTCACCGAACATTCCGCGAAACAAAAGGAGCTCGCAGGCTTACTTTCTGGCGGATGGGAGAATGCTATAGAGCGAATCAAATAGTCTAAGCTCCTACACTTGCCTGGGCTCGCACGCTGTATGCGTGCGAGCTGCATAAGCAAAAGGTATCTATTTTAAATGGACTTATCGTTTACGGAACCTTCCAATCTGTTGAAAAATCTATTAAAACCGTCGAATTGTCTAGGGTTCTGCCGGATTAATTTTACTATTATAAACAATCTTATAACGTTATTACTTTCTACCTATTCAAATATTTCGCCCTAGCTTATTTACCGCAGACCCCCGAATTGATTATAAAATGATTTCTAAATACTCAAAAGCCTCCTTAGTTTGTTTCTCGGCAATTATTTTTACTTTCCTTGCGCCGCTCGCCGCGAGTGAGCTCACCTATTCGCAATCGGAAACGATCGAGCTAGAGCTACTACCTGGCGAGTGTTGGTGGGGTGGACTAAGCGTGGATGGGTATCGCATGCCTTATACCGAAGATACGGAGCTATCACGTAATCTCTACGGCGATAATCAGGGAAACCAAGCCAGCCCTATATTAATCTCTACGAAAGGGCGCTATGTCTGGTCGGAAATGCCTTATCGATATAGTTTCACAGGCGGGGTATTGAGCGTGGACCAGGCAATGGGACCTGTCTACGTAGGCGATGAAGGTGACTCTCTTGCTCAGGCATTTACTGCGGTTTCCCAGATACACTTTCCATCCAACGGAAAAATCCCCGACCCATTGCTGTTCACCTCACCTCAATACAATACTTGGATTGAGTTGATCTATAATCAGAACGAGAGCGATATTCGGGCATACGCCGCCGCCATTTTAAGCAATGACTATCCGCCTGGAGTGATGATGATTGATGACAATTGGCAGAGAAGCTATGGAGATTGGCGATTTAGAGCAGACCGCTTCGATGATCCAAAAGGTATGATTCGCTACCTCCATGATAGTGGGTTTAAAGTAATGATGTGGATTTGCCCTTTTGTAACATCTGATACTGAAACCTTCCGTTTTCTAGCGGCAGAGGGATTGCTCCATCTCGACCCCGAGCGTACGCAGGAGATTCTTTGGGCGAATACTAGAAATAAGGCTGCTGTGATTCGCTGGTGGAACGGTGCAAGCGCCATGTTGGATTTAAGTAACCCGCGTGCTTTTGCTTGGATGGAAAGTGAGTTAGATGTTCTCGTCGAAGAATACGGCGTGGATGGCTTTAAGTTTGATGCCGGTGACGCAAAATTCTATAAGTCAGGCATCATCTCTTTTGAGCAGGATAGTATCGCGAACAAACATACGGAGTACTTCGCAAAGCTTGGGCTGAAATATCCATTGAACGAATATCGCGCTTCTTGGAAGATGGCTGGATTACCACTGGCTCAACGTTTGCGTGACAAAAGGCCTGATTGGGGGGACTTAAGGCAGCTAATCCCAGGAATGATTGCGCAGGGGCTGATGGGCTATGCCTACACCTGTCCCGATATGATAGGAGGGGGCGAGTACCAGTCTTTTCTTAAACTAGACAACATCGACCAAGAGTTGGTGGTGCGCTCTGCGCAAGTCCATGCATTGATGCCAATGATGCAGTTCTCTGTCGCGCCTTGGCGAGTTTTGAGTCCTGAAAATAATGAGATTTGCAAGGAAATGGCGAAACTACACGCTCAGTTTGGAGAAGAGATCCTTGCCCTAGCGCACCGGTCCTCCAAAACGGGCGAGCCGATCGTTAAGCCGATGGCCTGGTTCTGGCCGGACGAGGGATACGAGGACATTCAAGATCAGTTTATTCTCGGAGATAACTTACTTATTGCTCCGGTTGTTGAAGCATCCGCCCGTGCTCGGAGAATCATCTTTCCTGAGGGTATTTGGACAGGAGATGATGGCTCGAAGGTCGTCGGGCCTGCGGATATTGAGGTCGAAGTACCACTAGAGCGACTCCCATATTACCGGCTACAGGCCAGTAAATAGCCATTAGAAGCACGTACTTAGACTGGACTTACGGCATCAAAAAATAATATTTAATAAAATTGAAGACTACTAATGATGAAGAGAATAATTGTATTTCTCACCTTGATTATTTGTTCCGCGGGGACTGGGTATTCTGCGATTGACTACAGTGATCCTGCGCCATTCGGAACCGAAACGACCTATGCACGTGAATCTGACAATGCTGCGATTGGACAATGGTGGAACGTTAAGCTTAAGAGAGGGCTTACAGGTTATGATCAACGTGCCTCAAAATGGTTCCAGTCTATCGATCGAGACCAGGCCTTAGCCTTTGCCCTCTACACGCAGGACCATGGGGTCTTAAAGCTTACCGCGCAGTGCTTCCCTCTATTGCCCGATGAACCGAAAGTAGTAACTCTAGAATTTAAAGTAGATGGGAAGTGGGTGCTGGTCGATAACGAGCCTGTACAATATCCAGGCTGGTCGGTTCATTTTCGTGTGGATGACTGGGACGCGTCGAAGAACGTTCCCTATCGGTTAAGTCTAGGGAATCTCTCAGAGTTCGAGGGCTTGGTGCGGGCAGATCCAATGAACAAGGATACGATAGTTGTCGGGTCATTAAATTGTAATTCTCCAGTAGATAAAGAATTCGATACTAGAAAACAAACGGTTGATAATCTCAAACTTCACGATCCCGATTTGCTTTTCTTTGCTGGGGACCAGAACTACACCCATGATGAAGCTACTTATGGATGGCTGCAATTTGGTGTACAATTTGCAGAGGTAATGAAAGACCGTCCTACAATTTGTATTCTCGACGACCATGATGTTGGCCATCCTAACATTTGGGGTGAAGGTGGAAAAGTATCTTCAGGCGTTAAAGGCGCATCCGACGGCGGTTATATGTTTCCCGCTTCCTTCGTTCAAATGGTAGAGCGTCAGCAGACTTGGAATTTACCAGACCCGTATGACGCTACTCCCATAGAGCAAGGAATTGGTGTTTATTACACGGATCTAAATGTTGGCGGTGTCAGCTTTGCTATTTTAGAGGACCGTAAATTTAAGTCTGCGCCTCTGGGTAATATTCCTGAGATGGGCCCCCGCCCAGACCACATCATTGATCCCTCCTATAATCGTGCGGCTGTCGATCTACCCGGGCTAAAACTGCTCGGAGATCGGCAACTTGATTTTCTCGATGCTTGGGCTCGTGATTGGAGCGGCATCTCTATGAAAGCTGCTTTATCACAAACCGCTTTTTGTGGAGCAGTTCATATCCACGGCAATGAAGATGCCTCACGCTTACTAGCTGACCTTGACTGTAACGGCTGGCCACAGACACCTCGTAATGAGGCGCTAAGAGCGCTGCGCCGCGCGCATGCTCCACACTTGTGCGGGGATCAGCACCTTGCGGTGACTGTTCGGCATGGAATTGATTATTATCGTGATGGACCATATGCGTTCACCGCCCCAGCGATTGTTAATACCATTTATGGTCGCTGGTGGCATCCTGAGGAGGAGGAAGTCGGAGGTGGGTCGCCTATTGGCGGCCCCAATAAATGGGTAGGGGATTATGAAGATGGATTGGGGAATAAGATCACCATGCTGGCCTACGCTAATCCTGAAGATCGTAAAGTGCGTGAAAAACGCGGAGATGGGTATGGCATCGTGCGTTTCCATAAGCCCAGCGGAAGAACGACCTTTGAGTGTTGGCCGCGCTTTGTTGATATTAACGCGGAAGATGCGGAACAATATCCAGGCTGGCCGATTTCTTTTCTTGCCTCGGAAAACGACGGGCGCAAGCCAGTGGGATACTTAGAGGCAGTGGACCTGCCGCATGAAGAGGCTGTCGTAGAGCTGACCAACGAAGCTACCGGGGAATTAGTCTACTCTTATAGAGTAGAGGGGCCTTCCTTTGCCGCGCCGGTATATACAACAGATAAGCACACCCTCAAAGTAGGACGAAATCGTGGCGATTTCATCGTTCTTAAGGGAGCAATTGGTAATTAGTCTATGAAAACAACTTGGACCTCAATCTGTGCCTTCTTTACGCTCGTAGTAATACTCATAGCTGCGGATCGTCCAAATGTTTTGTTCGTCGCAATCGATGATCTAAACGATTGGGTCGGCGTGTTCGAGGGCAACCCGCAGGCGAAAACTCCAAATTTAGATAAATTCAATCAGCAGGGCGGACTAGTTATGTTTGACGCTCATGCCCCATCAACGGTCTGTGGACCTTCGCGATCATCTATACTCACCGGCAAGTTTCCTCACAGCACGGGAGTCTATGGTAACAAAACAAATCTCAGGGATGCCCCGAAGGCCAAAGATCTGCTTACCTTGCCGCAGTATTTTAGCAAACATGGCTACCATAGCCTGTCTCAGGGGAAGATTTTTCATGCGCACACACTAGAAGGAAACCAGCGAGGGGATCAGGGTCAATGGGCCTTCGACGAATGGCATGCTGCCAAGGGTTGGGCCGGACCAATTAGTATAGAAAGGCCTGTAAATGGATTACCCAATTTACCTGGTGATAAGGGTTACCATTCCATGGGCTTCGATTGGGGGCCCACTGTTGGAAATGATGAGACTAAAATGAAGGACTACCAGACGGCGCAGTGGGCAGCCCAGCAATTCAGGGATCGTCAGTTCGATAAGCCTTTCTTTATGGCTGTCGGCATAAGTAAGCCACATCTCCAATGGTGGGTACCTCAAAAATATTTCGATATGTATCCGATCGAGGATATTATTTTACCAGAGACAATACCTAATGATTTAGAGGATATATTAAATAAATGGGACAAGCCGTTTGAACCGCATCCGACCTGGAAGCGGGTTGAAACTTACGGGGCCCGTCACAAAGAGGCAGTGCAGGCGTATCTTGCTAACATTACATTTGTCGATGACTGTATAGGAGTACTCCTAGATGGGTTGGAGAACAGCCAGTACGCGGACAATACGATTGTAATAATTTGGAGTGATCATGGCTGGCACTTAGGTGAAAAGCAGAAATATGGAAAGACGCAGCTTTGGCAGGAATCTTGCCGTGTGCCGCTGATGATCAAGGTGCCTGGGGTCACGCCTAATAACAAGAAAAGCATGGGCGTGGTTAACTTAATTGACATGTACCCGACCTTGGTGGACCTATGCGGCCTTCCGACGAATCCCGAGAACGAAGGGCGCAGTTTTTCAGAGCTCATACTTAATCCGGATATGGATTGGAGCGAACCAACGCTCTCTGACTATCAATTCGGCGGGCATCGAATTTATGACGGGCGCTATAGCTACATTGTATTTTCCAAATCGGGCACCGAAGAGCTCTACGACCACCATGCCGATCCTATGGAGTGGCGCAATTTGGCGAAGGACCCAAAATACAAAGAAATCAAAGAGCGACTAAAAGAGTATGTGCCGCTCGAGCGCGAGCTACAATCCCCGCAGAGTTAAAAATTGCTGATACCATGGACACGGTAATTGATAATACATTTTTCCTCCAAATATTCCTCGAGAGAGAATGGTTAATTCACTGACAGATTATGAATTTCTATACTAGTGAGTATATTGGCATTAGCGAGGGTCAGACGATGCGCTCGTAAATGAGTGCCGTAGGTTTGTCTTTCCCAGCCTTACCTATTCGGTGCAGAACCTGCCAGTCTTTGACCTTCGGCTCCAAGTTTCCTGGCAGCTCGACGAGGACGCGAGCATTTTCAAGAGCGATCGGATTAATTGCTTTTTCGAAGATGCGCTTCAGATTTTCAGTAATCGTATCGTAAGGTGGATCAAGGAATATCAGATCGTAGCTGGGCGTATTAGAGTCGAGCGTGAAGACATCGCGAGCGACGACTTTGGCCATAGATATATCCAGATTACAACTACGTATAGTGGCCTGCACATTTTGGCGCAAACAAGTCAGTGCGTCATGATTGGTTTCAAAAAAGCTTGAACTCGCTGCGCCGCGACTCAGTGCCTCTAGCCCGTAGCTACCAGTACCAGCAAAGAGATCGGCGACCTTGCAGCCTTCGATGCTTACGCCGAGGCTAGAGAAGACCGATTCGCGCAAGCGATCCGTAGCGGGCCGCGTGCTGTTGCCTTTTGGCGCTTTCAGCGGTATGCCGCATGCTCTACCACCAGTGATTCGCATTTTATAAAAATCTAAAATACGAAGAGTTATCGCATGGCCGACCAAACACGGAGCAAGCTTTCAACTAACTCGGGTAGCTCTGCGAGTGGCACTTGGCTGGCGGCGTCGGAAATAGCTTTTTCTGGGTTGGGATGTGTTTCGAGGAAGACGCCATTAGCACCTGCGGCCAGCGCGGCGCGAGCCATGGCGGGCACGAATTCGCGTTGGCCGCCGCTAATGCCACCGGCCGCGCCAGGAAGTTGCACGCAGTGTGTCGCGTCGATGATGGTGGGGTGACCATTGTCTGACATGATGCTGAAGCTACGCATATCCACGACTAGGTTCTGATAGCCGAAGGTAGTGCCGCGCTCAGTTTGCCAAATTTCGTTCGCGCCAGCTTCTTCCATTTTATTGGTGACAAATTCCATCTCGTAGGGGGAAAGGAATTGGCCTTTTTTTACATTAATCGCGCACTCTGTCTTAGCGGCAGCAAGGAGTAGGTCTGTTTGCCGACACAGGAAGGCGGGAATCTGCAGGGCATCGACGACGGCGCCGACGGTGGCACATTGTTCGGGAGTGTGGACGTCAGTAATGGCCCTGAAACCATATTCCGCTTTAACGGTTTGAAAGATCTCCATACCGGCATCGAGCCCTGTGCCCCGGTTGCTACCGATGGAGGTTCGATTTGCTTTATCGAAAGAGCCCTTAAAAAGAATGTTCAGTTCGCTGTGTTTTTCCTGAAGCGCTGCAAGTGCTTCGGCGACTGGTCGGCAGGTGTCTAGACTCTCTAGTGAACAGGGGCCAGCAATGAGGAGAAGTTTTTCAGGATCGTAAATCATAATGATAATTAAGGATCTCTTTGATGCTTACGCCAAGCTTGCATTTAATAACAGTGGTTACTTTTGGCTACGCATTATTTCAGCATAGGCTTGTTGGTCTTCATAGAGCCGATGAAATATTTTGTATTTAGCGCTGTGAAATTCAGAGAACTCAGCTTGTGGCTGTATCACAGTCCCCGGCCGAGACATAGCTGCCATGGCAACCTGTAGGTCCTCGTAGGCTCCTGCCGCGACGGCTCCTAGCATAGCAGAACCTAACAGAACTGATTCGGGCTCTTTCGGTATTAAGAGGCGACACCCAGTGACATTGGCGTGCTGTTGCATGAAGACGGCATTTTTGGTCCCGCCGCCGCAGCAAACCAAAGTATTTAGGTCGTAGCCGGATGCATTCATGGCGTCGATAATATGTTTTGTGCCGTAGGCAATCGCTTGGATAGTGGCGAGGTAGATACGCGCCAAGTCTTCGACCCTAGCAGAAAGTTTGAGTCCGGAGATCATACCTCTTAACGATGGATTAGCACGCGGCGAGCGGTTTCCGTGAAAGTAGGGGCAAACGTGTAGCTCGCGGGTAAGAGGATCGACCTGTCCATCTGGAGCTAGGGCTATAAGTGTTTGATTAAGATAACTGTATATGTCTAAGCCCGCGGCTTGGGCCGCTACTTTCGCCTCCTCGCTGGCTCCGTGGTTGTTTATGCAATGATCTACAAGGGAACCAGTCGCTGATTGGCCACCCTCATTAAGCCATAGCCCAGGCACCATAGCGGAAAAATAAGGCCCCCAAACGCCATCTATCGGTCGCTTCTCTTTGGACACAGCCATGTGGCAGGATGATGTGCCTCCAATGAGGGCTAGTCGCTGATCAAGGTTGGGCGCTAATCTACTTGCTTCTGCCATCCCGATCATCCCAATGCCGCCAGCATGAGCATCAATAATGGATGCCCCGACTTTGGTGCCAGCGGCTAATCCTAGTTCTTGCGCCGCTTTTTCGCTCAATCCCTTGCCTATGGCTTCCCCCATAGGTCGTACATCTTGTCCTACTCGTATATATTTTTCCTGCACGAGTTCTTCTAAGCCGGCCGCTTCTAAGAAATCTGCCTGCCAGCCAGGTCTGCCCGCGCTAGCTTCGTGAGCAAGATAGGTCCATTTACAAGTCATAGAGCACAAGGAGCGAGTTAGGGCCCCTGTCGCGCGATAAGTTAAGTAATCTGGCAGATCAAAAAAGTGAGCCGCCCGTTGCCAAGATTCTGGTAAATGCTTTTTCAACCATAGAAGTTTGGGTATCTGCATTTCAGGGGAGATTTTGCCGCCTACATATTCGAAAACTTTATGCTCCTCGCTAAGCTTATTTAAGCTGTCGGCTTCTTCTATAGCGCGGTGATCCATCCATACTATTACGTTTTTTTCGTCGCCCCCGTCTAAATCAACGGTGACAGGATTGCCAGCGCCGTCTAATAGAACGAGGGAACAGGTTGCGTCGAATCCAATACCTTTGATTTTTTCTGCGCTTACGTCAGCGTCTTGACGGACAGCCTTGCAGCACTGCACAATTGCTTCCCAAATGCCTTCACTTGATTGCTCGGAAAAATCAGGGCGAGGCTGCCACATTTCAATGGCTTTTGTATTGTGAGCTAGCAGAGTTCCTTCGCTGTCGAAGAGTCCCGCTCTAGCGCTACCTGTGCCGACATCAATTCCTAGAAAGTATTCCATTATATTTTTAATTTCTCTACGATTGCAGACTAGCGAACCTCTACGCTCATACGCGCTTCTACCGGTGGGTTTATCCCATCGCAGACACTTACAGTGAATTCGTGCTCTCCGATTTCTGCGGCAGTTGGCATCCCTTCAAAGCGTCCGTAGCTAGGATTAGTTAATTGAAGCCACTGCGCCCCAGAAACCTTGGCGTAGACAAGACCGTCTCCTTCGAGATCGGTCACCCGAAAGTTAACGTATGTGCTGTAGGCTTCCCCCACCTTAGCCGGTTTTTGCGAAAAGCTCCTAGTCTTCCAATTTGGAGGCTTATTTCCCTCGATCATATCCTGCGCGGTTTTAGAATTAGCATAAGTGGTATCGGCATCGCTTATGTTCTGCCGATGTAGCCCCAATAGCCCAGACAGCCGTGCCTTCGCAGGGGCATATTTAGAATCTTTGGCGCGGTTCACGTTCTCATCTAAATCATTGTCATGGTCGTAGAGCATTTCGGCACCTCCAGGCCACTGTGCATAACTTAGGTTTTTTGTTTTTACGGCTTCCCCGCTTTGGTAACGGCTGAAAATTGCTTGTTTAAATTCTGCGTTGGGATTTTTTAGTACCGGTACGAGGCTACGCCCCTGCAAGTGATCTGGGGCTTCAATGCCTGCTAGCTCGCAAAGCGTTGGATAAATGTCGACGAATTCTACTAGAGCAGAGCTTCTTTGCCCCGATTTGTACCCCGGCGCTCGTAAAATTAGCGGTGCATTCAAAGAGGTCCTGAATAAAGCATGTTTACACCATAGAGTGTGTTCGCCGAGTTGCCATCCGTGATCACCCCATAATATTACAATAGTATTCTCGCTCATGCCAAGACGGTCCAGGCAGTCGAGTATTTTGCCGATCATGGCATCGGCATAAGAGACGCTAGCATAATAACCATGAATTAGATGAAGAGCTAACTCATTCGAGACAGCACCTTTCTGGGGAACCCCTCCATATTGCCCGCGCAATTCATTCCAATTGTGCAGGGCTTGTCGCGGCGCACCTTCTGGCACATAATAATTATCAGGTAAAGATAGAGATGCTCGATCGTAGAGATCCCAGTACTTAGTTGGCGCATTAAAGGGAAGGTGTGGCTTACTAAATCCTGCGGCGATAAAGAAGGGGCTACCCTCTGCCTTGGCGCGCTCAAGGTCGCGGATTACTTTTTCTGCGGTTTTGCCATCCGGGTATGCATTATCTGGGACATCCGCGGCTTCGAAAGGTGGTTGTTCTTTGTGTGGTAGAGCTATATTTTCAGACCGAACATACTGGCGGAAAGTCCCCGGGTGACTAATCTCAGCCCAAGACCTCTCGAAGTCATCCTTTTGGTGATAAATTTTACCATTTGAAATAGTGGTATAGCCGTGCTCTTGTAACCAACCAGGGAGATCGTAGATTCCGCGCACCTCCATATCCGCCTTCGTATGATAATTCAGGAAGCGTTGACGGGTCGGATAGAGCCCCGTCATAAGACTTGCTCGGGAGGCCCCGCAAACAGGCACTTGACAATAGGCCTCCTTAAATACCGTCCCAGAAGCAGCTAGGCGGTCGATATTGGGCGAAACAATTTGTGTGTTCCCGTAGCAACCCAATTCTGGGCGCAAGTCATCGACAGCAATAAACAGGATATTTGGAGTAGATCCACTTACGCTCGCTCCAATGAATGCGAGCGCACCGAAGAAGGCGGGTAGCAGGCGTATATTTTTAGGAATATTTTTCATATTTTAGACTTAACTTCGTGTGCATCCCCAGAGCCGATATTAGGTAGTGGCTTACCGGTCTCAAGGTAATGTTTGTAAGGCATCTGATTATAGCTGCGGATCTCAGCGGCTACCTTGGGGTCACTGCGATCGGGCCAAGGATTATGTTCGAGAATTTTCATTAGCCTTTTGTGGGCATCTCTAGCGGCGGGCGAGGAAGTATCCTCGACCTGTTTGTATTTGGAGCGTATGTGTTCCCCATTACTGAAGTAGAGTCGCCCTTTATCAGAACCATAAACTGGATCCACTGCTTCTAAGACCCAGTCACGTGTTCGTGCCATGCGGGCAGTAGCAATGTAACTTAAGATCCAATCACGGTGTTGATCCTGCTCCCCACTTAAAAAGGGGCGCAGGCTTTTCCCGTCTAGGGCATAGCCATCCGGTAGTTGGCTCCCTGAGAAATCCACGAAGGTGGGGAAGAGGTCGGAAAACTCCACTAATTCCTTGGTCGCCCCTCGCACTTTAACAATCCCAGGGGCACTGATAATCAGGGGGACTCTTGGTCCGTCTTCGGTCGCATGCATCTTCATACCATGGGCGGAATCACCATTGTCTGAGGCGAAGATAACAATAGTATTCTCACGCAGACCTAGGTCTTCAAGCGCTTGAGTTAGTCTGCCGATGGTCTGATCAATATAAACTATCATATCAGCGACTGAACCACCCGTGTTACTGCCACGGCTACCCTTAGAAGGCATCGTAGGTAGCCCCCCGCCTGCTATATCGTGCACTAAATTTAGGGGATAATAAGCCAGAAAAGATTCCTGCTTGTTGCGCTTTATAAAATCGATTAGGTAATTTGTGAAAATATCAGGGCCGAAATCTCCAGGACCTGTTTCGAGCAGTGCTCCATCTTGAATGATGCATGGGTGCCAGTAGCGCGAGGGAATCCTTGGAGCATTGGGAAAGTTGTACCTACCTTCATAAAGGCCAGTAAATACAGCGCCTTCTGGAATGGCACTTGGCTGATCTGCGCGGTGGCAGAATTCATCGAAGCCGACAGAGCCATCGACCTTTCCTCCTAGAGCCATATTGTTGCCGATCAGAGCAGTACGGTAGCCGTTCTCACGTAGCGCTTGAGCAAAGGTCAGATGACGCGTGGTCCAATTATAACGCTCACTTCTATTATCATTGATGCGAAGATCGTTGTGCCAGACTCCTGTGCGAAATGGGTATCGCCCTGTTGTGAGCAGTGCCCTGGATGAAGAACACATTGGAGTTGCCCATGCGGTAAGAAATTGGACTCCTGTGCTCGCTAATCGATCTATATTTGGGGTCGGCGCGGCGCTAGCGTCATAACAACTAAAATTCTCAGGACTAAGATCATCAATGACGATCACAATAAAGTTGGGTCGCTCGGCATTAGCGTTCGCAAAGCCATGGGCAAATAAAATTCCAGCGAGCAGGAAGAGGGTGATTTTTACAGCGTTCATTTGTTTGTGAATCTCATATTTTAGTTAGTACTTTTTATACCGTCAGCAAATGTTTCTAACGCGGATGCATTTGCAGTGGTTATGGCAGCTTCTAACACCTTGTATGCGGAGCCATCTTCGCGCAAGATACCTTGCTTGAGTACCCCTGGGTACTCGTTGTAGCGATCAATATATTGGCAACGATGATACCCAATTATATAGGGCTTAGCTACGGCAGCGGCTACATAGTTGCGATACATCTCGGCAACAGCGCTTTCGCTCTCTAATTGCTTCCACATCGTCTCGCTATACTCTGGGGTGGGGAAGCTACACTGATGGTCGCAAATGATGATGGGTTTCTCGTAAGAAGCATAGAGTGCGTTGAAGTATTCCTCCTCGAATTGGTCATTTCCTGGCTGGATAGATAAGACATCGATATATGGCATAGCTGCCTCTAAAACTACTTGGGGATGATCGTTCATCAAGTAACGCTCCCCAAAGATTAAAGCATTTGGGTGTAAGCGCCGAGTTGCCTCACCAATTAGTTTGTAATGTTCTTTTGCGATTATTCCGAGAAAGCCCTCATCGGTGGCCGGGACGCCGTCTTGCGCGCAATCTGTAAGATAGCGCGCATAGCGAATCCTTCCAGGTGCTTCCTCCGGAAGTTCACGAATTGCGAGCACCCAATTAGTTCCGCGCGTATGCAAGGAGCGCTCTAAGTCCCACTGGGGAGTGTCTGTCCAGTAGTAGCCGATTAGATTCGGGTTTTTATTATTGCGGCACATCCATTGTAGTTTTTTCAACTTCTCAGCCTGCACTTCCGGATCAAAGACATCCGGGTAGAAGAATTCGTCATCTGAGAGGTAATTAGAATTACGCTCTAAGAACGAGTCTTCCATATAGGCAATGAGTGAGTAGATCTCTTTTGGTGAGCCGTAACCTGCGGTGTTGTAGCTCCAAGCCTTTAAATCAGCGACTGCGGCGCTTGAATAGGCGTCCCAACTGCCTTTAAAAGTTTCATCGAGGAGGTCGTGTTTGGCGTCCTCTTGTACCGCATTGATATGATTGATCCCAAGTGTGAAAAACGGAGCTCCGCTGGGGTCGACCAAGGTGTGACGCCCTTGGATTTTATCCAAGTGGAAATAGCCTTCGACACTAGAGCCATTAGCGGCGCCTGTGGTTGTTGATAAAGTAAAGGTAGCCATGATAAGTCTTAAAATTTTAGTTTTCATTTTATTCGCGCGGCATCGTGTTCTTTAATGAGCTTCGCCATCACGTTCCTCAATTTAGTGAGTTCGCTATCTGATAAATCTTCTTTGAGGGGGGTTGTTTCTAAGAGGTCGGCACTAAGGTCATAGAAGTCGCCATTTCGATAAAGTTTGTAGCGGGTGCTACGCGCCCATGAAATATCGCTGATATTAGGATATTTCTTTTCCATGAATTTGGGAACCGCATACCAGCAGTAGCTTAATTTTCTTGATGTTCCCAATTCGCCATTAAGTTGCGGAAAAAAACTTCGGCCGTTGAAGCCTGCTTTTTGGTCGGGGGTTATTCCCGCAATCTCACAGAAAGTCGGCAAAAAATCACTGAAGTCGATAAGCCCAGTATTCACTGCGCCACCCGTAATTCCAGGCCCTTTTACTATCAAGGGGACATGCGTTCCTGCATTAGTAGTTTGTCCTTTTCCCCCACGCACCCCATGCCCTGCGATTTGTGAAACTGTATTTCCCAAGCTACCATTATCGGCAGTAAAGATGATATAGGTCTGCTCGCTTAGACCCGCTGCCTTAACTTGGGCCACCACTCGGCCTAACATCTTGTCAGTATAATGCACCATGTCGTCAAAGTAATCGGTATCCATGCTACCACGCTTTGCGCCAGGGCTTTTAGGATCCCAATCTCTAGAGTCTGGATTTGGCACAAAAGGCGAGTGGGGCAGTAGCATGGGGTAATAAACTAGGAATGACCTATCTTTATTTTCATTTATGAATTGCTCGATGTAATCTACCAATAAATCTGGCCCGAATTCCCCGTTATGATAATCTTCCTCAGTTCCATTGCGTTCTAGTTGAGGATTTTCGTAACGCGTGTCGGTTTGCGTTTCATTGCTGAAATTGCTACGGGTATGCTGCCACAATAATGACTGATCAAAGCCGAAATGCCGCGGGGCATCGTGGGTCTGCCCAAGCTGCCATTTACCTACAATACAGGTGGCATATCCCGCTTCCTTCAAAAGATGCGCAAAGGTTCTCTCGCCTCGCTTTAGTTGAGCAAAGCGCGTATAATTATATACATTATAGCGCCCTGTCATGATCTGTACTCTTGAAGGAGTGCAAGCGGGATTAGCATGGCACTGCTCAAAACGCATTCCTTGGGCGCTGAGTTGGTCAATATTTGGGGTGGAGTAGGAGGTCCCACCGTTTGCGCCGATGCATTCATAGCCCATGTCATCTGCCATGATTAGAATGATGTTTGGCGACCGCACCTCGCCGGCTTCGGCGCAGCAGATCACCACGAGAATAAGCGCGCTTATTTTGAGCAAATGCTTCATGCGATTCATTCTGCTTTAAGGTTCAAAGTAAGTGGCTCTTCCATGCCGCGCTCTAAGTCAAATTCTGCTCGGTAATTCTGCCCCTTGTGGGTTATCTTTAGTGTATAATCTCCGTAGAATCCGCGGCCCTGCAAGCTACTTGTAAGATCAAGCGTGCCTTTGATGCGAGTGCGCCACTGTTCGTTGATTAGATTATCGAGCACTTTGTAAACTGGTTTAGGATTACCTTCTGTGTTTAACAACCCTGCTGGCATGCCCCGCCACGGTTCAACGTCTGTGATGGTCCACCAAATTATAGCTTCTACTGCAGGATGACTGAATGCTAGCGTGTAGAAGTCGCGCGTAAGCTCTGCTTGGTAGCGCTCTAATTCTGGGGTACTGGGAAGCGTCGGACGATCCTTTCCTTTAGCATCATAAGCATCCACTTTGTCCTTCCAAGCGTTATAGCTATCCCAGTCGCTAAAACGCTCGCAACTCAGAATGCTGATCTCTGATAGATGAAGGGGCTTCCCAAAACGGCCATAGGTTTCCAGCGCCTTCCAGAGACGATCTTCATCAATAGTGTCCATCTCTGTGTGCATGTGAGTCTGGATTCCTATCACCTCAAAATCAGCCCCTGCGGAGACGCAATGCTCGATTAACTCTTCATATTCTACGTCAAGATCTGTGTAGTGGTTGACAATGTAGCGCCCATTCGGGTGACTCGAGCGAGCAGTGCGGAGCATTTTTTCAGTTACTTCTGAGGGGCCTCCCACCGATTCGAACCAGCGCCGCACACCCTCTTTTTTGTTACGCCATTTGATCCCAGGGGCCTCATTGTAGACATCCCACTCATCGATCTCTGGGAAGTTTGTTAATAAGCGATCTACATGACTTACGATGTCCGCTTCGATATCCGTCGTATCTCGTTCGGAGTCTGTCATGAAATCAGGCAATACTTCGTGCCACATTAGAGGATGCCCGCGAAGAGTCATCCCCTGCGACTTTGCCCAATTAAGTTTTTCCCTAGAATCAGGGTTATAGCTCCAACCGCCAGGCTTTTTCTCATGGACGGCCCAATAAAAATCAATCGTGGCATAATTAAACAACTTCGCAAACTGCGCTTTGAAATCGTCATACCAATCTTGTTTTGGAGCCTGCCAATCAGAGGCTAAGGATCCACCAAAGCGAAACGAATGGCCGGTTTGCTCCAGTTGATAGCTAGCACCGCTCTTCAGAGGTGAGCCATCTGGTAGGAGCAATCGTAGGTCGAAATCGCCCATTCGGTGCGCAGCAATTCGCTCGCGCGCTCCCGCCAGTTCCCATGGCTGATGCATAGCAGCACGCAGGTTCGAGGAGATAATTAATACACAGACAAGTATAGAGAAGAGTTTCATTCGTAGGTAAGCGCTACTGCGCAGTGACAAGAGAATTTAGGAATTGTAACGGATGCTTTGCTGCCTTCCTGAGTGATTGGAAGATCAATACCTTCCGGGATAAGCGTTGCTGCAAGGATGGTTTCAGGAAGATCAATCCGGAGTTTAATCTCATAGAGCGGGGGCATATCTTCGATGATCTCACAGTTCCCGCGCTGCATAGGCGGCGCGTAAAGAAGGTGCGCGATGTAGCGTTGTTCTTGAGCTTGATGCATGAATGCAAGGCGCCCCGCGCTAGGCAGCTGTGCTTCTATCATTGGGCGCTTGTGAACTAACTTCAAAACATTGATAAAGAGGTCGCGGTGCAAGCGGGCTCCGTGCTTAAGATACATCCAGTCTAATTCTGGCGCTATATAAATGATGTTACCCTTACGAATTATAGCTGGATGCTCGGAAGCTTCCAAGCGATGGGGCGTATTCTGGTGGGAGCAATACTGCCGTAGCGTACGACTGAAGTAAGGCTCGTGCAAGTGCGCGAGAATTTCGGTCCCGAGATCTGGCTTGAATCTACGAGCTGGCTTGAAATTAAGGAATGGACTCTCGATTAGATCTGCCTGCAAATCTGGCCCAGCAAGGAGGTAATCTCGGTCATAATTTGCCTCGCCTATATACTCTGCGCCAATGTCTAAAAGAAGAGTTTCTCCGCTTTTATTCATTGCTCCAGCGCCCATTACGATCAATTGCCCTCCAGCGTCTGTGAAGCGGACCAGCGAAGCAGCGACTTTTTCGTCTAGGCAGGCAGAGCCAGGAATAAGAATAACGTCAAAGGCATTCAAATCCTTCGTAAAATTTGCGATGTCGAAGTTAATTTGTTTTTCGAGTAGAATTTTGGCTAGGCCCTCGTCGTGGGATTCGCTAAAGGTGCGCCAAAACCCAAGTCTTGATGAGGGTACACCGCCGATTCCGTAGGCTTCGATCTTCTTCGCGTAGGTATATGCGTGCCCAATATTTTTATATGTAGCTAGGTCCATTTTCCCACTTGGGTGTAATTGGTCTCCAAAGTTACAAGCGGCTCCCCATGCGATCATAGAAGCGGCTTCGTAGCGTAGGGCTTCGGGGTGTTTAAAGCCGCCGAACTCGCCCCATGCCGTGTGGAACTTACCACTCATCGCTGCAATGCTGTAGCCCGCACGAAGAAAATATTTTGATTGTAGGGGTAATTTATCGTAGCCGCCCCAAACTGTTGGTAAATCTTCCAAGTCTTGTACTGTATTATGTTTATACATCTTCTGGCGGAAATTAATGCCTCCTTCTATCGCGGTTGTTCCGTTAAAAAAAACACATGCATTTGGGTGGTAGCTTGCGATTAATTCCCGAAGGGCCAAGCAATGCGCTTTCATTTTACTGGCATAAAATGTTTCTACTGCCGCAGGATCTTCGAGATTAATCCCGGCCTCTTCCATACCATTACGGCAAGCCTCGCAAAAGCAGTGGCGATGCGCTTGATAAATATCGAACCAAAAACCATCGGGCTCATAGCGTTCGCACAATTCCGCTACTTGCGCTAAAACATGATCGTGATAGCCTGTATTAGGACAGAGGAATTTCCAATGGAAGTCTGGGAGTGGGTCATCTGGGGCTATGTCTTCGGGTAAGCTTCCGTTAGTTACAAAGTTTCCATCACGGTCCCTTACGCACCATTCAGGGTGCTCTTGCGCATCGTTTGCCGACCAGCCAAAAGTATAGTAAATCTGAGCCTTGACCCCAATTTCGGAGCAGGCTTCTAATTGCGCTCCGAGTAAGTCGATGTTTAAGTTCGGATGCATGCGCCCGATCTTTGTTGGGTAGTAGCTCCAGCTGTGGTGGCATTTAGCAAATAGATTGATGGAGTCTATTTGCCCCAGTTTTAGGGCTGCTTTAAAATCTTCTTTACTAAATGCATCTGCGATATTCTCGAGATGTTCAGAGGTATGAAAATCTAAGTGCACTTGGCGCTGGCCTACGAGAGCTACGGGCGAAGGACGCATTGTGAGGTAGAGTTAAAAATAGTGAACCTTTAGTCTAAGATTGTAAAATATTTAAGCTCCGAGCTATGACTTAACATCGGTCTGCGAGCGTGCTTTCAAATCTGCCAAGACTTGATCGTACTTTTCTTTGCTCAGAGTGTAGTAGAGCAGTGCAATTAAACAAGTAAGCGAAAACAGGCCTGGGAATATATTGTAGAGAACCTTTATGCCACTTAATGCGGATTCTGGCAGTTCAGTGTTCGCAACAAATCCTGTTGCCCATAGAACTAGAGAGGCGACCCCTGCCCCAAAAGCCATCGCAGATTTCTGCATAAAAGTAAAAAATGTCAGGGGAAGACCCTCTGCTCTTATTCCGGTCTTCCAGTGGCCGTATTCTATGGTGTCAGGAACCATCCCCCATTGACATATAGAACAAAACATCATCGAGGCAGACCCGACCATCGAAAGCGCAATAAATAGAGTATAAACTTCAGTCGTTGGAATTGGGATAAAGTGCCTACCTATGTTGGCAAAAAACACAATGAGGCTTCCTAAAATAAAAATATTTTTTTTCCCAAACTTCGCAGTCAAGATGGGTGTTAATGCTACGCCTATTATATTCGCGGGCAACATCCACTGAAAGAAAACGGACAGCAAAGATTCCGCTCCAACCACGTACTTAAAATAGTATCCAGAAACTGCGTTTTGAATTACCCAAATCGCGGTATTCAAAAACATTGATAAAGAGAGGATCATCAATGCATCATTCTTAAAAAGGATATTCTTTAAGTCCTTTAGTTCATACTTTTTCACTGGTTCACTTACTCTCTCCTTTGTACTCAGAGCAGTATAAAATAGAATTACCGTGGAGATTATTCCAAATATTATTGAAGTGTAGAGCCACCCTTGTGCCTCATCTTTAAAGCTAGGGCCCTGCAAAGTGAGTAATTCCTTTCCAATAAATTCCAAAATGATAGGCTCACCCATCACGAATGGCCTCACGTAGGACCCTACTATTGTGATGACAACTACTACTGCAAAAAACATTCGCATAGTAGAAATTTTTGCACGTTCTTGTTGATCTTGTGTAACTAGGGTACCCATTGCGCTGTAGGAAGTCCCAACTACTGTGAATATCATCCCATGCATAATATAAGCAAAGTAGCAGTAGACGACTTTCATGGTATCGCTCAATTCTGGCATACTAAAACATGCGATAAGAATTAAGTTTAGTGGAATTGCGCCCCAGTAAATAAACGGCTTGTAGGTACCGATCTTATTTCGTGTTCTATCCGCGATAAGGCCCATCATTGGGTCGTTAATGGCGTCCCATAATCTTGAAACTAGCAGAATGCCTCCAACGTGTAGTACATTAATGCCGAAAACATCGGTATAAAAGTACATGAGCCAGAAACTCAGCAGTTGGAAATTTAAGTTGATGCCTAGGTCTCCAAGGCTGAAATTGAAGATATCGCGTTTTTTTAGGGGGGGTAACATAGATAGGATCGGTTAGTATAAGATGAGAAAGACTAAATGGCGCAGCTTGGAGATGCTTTTCCCGCGGATAGAGGGTTAGATTTCATCGCATCCGAATCCATCCATAAGATATTAGTTACGATGCGGGGATAATAGAGGCTGCCGATTGGTTTTCCGGAGGCAAACTGGTCGGAGCAGGCGTAGAATTTGGAGCCATCTACTTGCCAGAGAACATGGGCCTCATCGGCACGGGCTTCACCGCCATATTCTATTCCTAGAATCTCACGCACTACATATTGGTTTAGGCATATTTTACTCATCCAAGAGTTATCAGCGCTACTCGAGAGCTTCCACCCTCCATTTTCGTAGAGACAGACTCCAGACTGTAAGACATACTTGGTATGAGCTTTGAGCATCTTTATGTAAGCGCCGAAAGGGCCCCCTTCTGAGGTTGCGTCTTTAAGGCCCATCTTCCATGGGTAGATGAGCGCCTCTACAGCAGGTATGATTGCACTGCGATTATCTCCCTCAAGAACTGCGGGAATAAAGCCAAGCTTCGAATCAAAGGCGCCCTCGAGAGTCGAGGCGCAGCGCACTGCCGCCTCATGAGCGATTGTGGCTTGGTCTAGTTCGCCCAATTGTTGGAGCATCATTTCAAGGGCGAGATAAGAAGCCCAACATTTGCCTGCTAAGTAAACGTTCCGCCTAGCCTGGCCCAAGGAGTGGTCTAAAGAATCGTAGGTCGTAATTTCGCCTCCGCCTTGGGTACGAGAACTCTCAAAGCTCATTAAGCCGTCTCTCTGGCTCGGATCGGGATCGTCGCGATTGAGTAGACTATTCAGGCACTGGGAGAGTAGCTCTTTTTGTTGTGCTAGGAACTCAGTGTCGCCGATCTCCTTAATGTAGAGCCCGGCGCATAAGACCCAGTTCGTTAGTTGCTCGCAAGTCATGTAAGAGAAGCACTTGCGATCGATACCGATACATTCGTAGCAAGAGTAGCCTTCGGGGCTGAAGTGATTACCTATCCCCATGTCGTGAGTAAAGGAAACGCCGCCTTCGAGTAGCGTGCTCGGATCCTTGGGATCAAAAACTTTATCTTCGTAGCGGTAGCGAGTGACAAACTGCTCGAGGACATTGCGCACCGTCCATGGGTTCTGCCGGAGCTCAAAAAAGATCATATCTACAGTAAGATCTAAAGTATTCATCATGAGGTACTCGCCCTCATTAATGACCCAGAGCGCTTGGCCTACTTCGTCTACTAACCACTCACTGGACCCGTAGTAACTGCGCGTTGCGTGTGAGAGTAGAAATTGCTGCGACGGGCTTAACCCGCTCGCTTCTAGCTCAGCGTCTCTTTCGCTAGTAATAGCCAAATACTCGTCCGACTTTTGCAGCGCGTAGTCAAAGACTTCGTAGATATTTTCAAAGTGGCGGGTATACCAGTAGGATGCGCTCTGATTAAAAGTTGCTTGCCCTTGGATGTAGTAGCCGAGGGCAACTCGAATTGTTTTCGAAGAACTAGGCTCTACTGAAAACGAGATTCCTCCGACTGGGCCAAGAGCGAAATTCGGTGTGCGCAATTCCCGCTCTAAGGCTTGCTCGACTCCAAATTCAATAAATTCTTCTACCCCTGGGGTGCCGCAAGCGAAGCCTATTTTTTCGCGACTTACCATGCCTTTGTGGGAGCTTTTTTGTGAGAGCGGCGTCCAAGGGGTAGAGCCTTCAAGAGCGAAGAATCCCTCCCAGATTTCATCGCTGGTATTGTTTAGGGTCAGCTCTAGAAAAGTCGCTGGTAGGGACGCGAACTTAAGGGCCTCCTCATCGGCTATTGCTGGGTCAGGAATGGAGAAAAACGGAGTAGAGATTTTGAAGGTAATACCCCTTGCGGTAAATTGATCGCTTGCCCACCCATAGCTCCGCTCGATCTCATCTTCATTTAAAATGGTCAGACCTTTGTCGGCTGCTTCTTCTGGCTTGCTGTAGCGCTCAGCTTCGTTGGAGATCCCTTTATAAAAGGGTAGGGTTACCATCTGCCCGGATGCACTGCGGTAGCCGACAAAAACGGCACTATCGGCAGGCCCGCCTTTTTCGAGCGCCATGCCGCCCTGTGCGCCGTGCATGCCGACGGTAAAAGAGCTGTGAGCTCCCATTGGAGAATGTTGAGCGTGGAAGGAGTTTGTTGGTAATGTCATAAGAAAAACAGCGTGCAATCTATCAAAATACTGTTGTGAAGCAAAGCTGGTCAAAATGAAGCACAAAGTGAAGAATATGAAACTTATCGCTTTGTCTTATCCGATTTTATCCAAAGTAATTTATTTGTTTAGTATAACCGAGATAATTTACCACAAAGTTTCACTTTCTTACATTACTGGCACATTAAAAGTAGTGGCTTAATTCTTAGCATTATGATAACTTAGTACTTTGCAGTATAAGTTTAAAAGCGTATAGTTATATATGTACTTTAACCCCAACCCCCATTACATGCTACGATTACCCAGCGCCCTTTGTATCGTCTACTTTTTCGCCCTAGCATTGGTTGCGCATGCAGCAAAAGGGACAGAGGTGGGAGCTTACTGGGCATTTCAGGCGGAAAATCAGGGCGCAGGTCCGACAGACTCGACTTTTACAGAAAACGTTAGCGTAAATACTTGGCCGAACGGGAGCCCTTCTTTCAGTTATGCTGGTAGCAGGAAGTGGAATTTCGGTAATTATGGTGGCAATCAGGCCGCTTTTGACGGGTCTTCGTGGATATCTGGCAGAGCATTCGGCTGGAATGCTAATCCTGGAGCATCCACAGGAAATACTTTTCAAATTACGCTAGATACAACGAGTATCGAGGATCTTAACGTGAAATTAAGGTATCGGCTCAATGGGATACGGACTACTTCTGGGCAACTAGTACAAGGGTTCAGTTCTTTCGAATATAGTCTGAACGGAGGAGCTTTTACCGCAGCACCAGGCGTCTCGCTGAGTTTAGTGAATAACACAAACTATAATAACTTATGGCAGGCAGACCTCAGCGCAGTAACGGCGATTGAAAATGCTGGGCTAGTCACCTTACGCTGGACTCTACCTAATATAGCTCAAGGTACCAGTAAGCAGATCCGTATGGATGACCTTGAAGTGACAGCTTTGCGCAACCCCATAATATCTACGAGCTCAAGTAGTGAATTACTGGAGCTGCGCACTTTAGTCGACACTTACACCCCGAGCACTTTTACTGCTAGCGTGGTAGATTATGGTTTGTCTGGAGCGGACGCTGAAGACTTCGATATTTCAAGTAGCGGGGAATTAATCTTCAAAAACGCCCCCGTCTATGCTCAAAAATCCAGCTACATAATCGTCGTTGAAATGAGCGACTCAACAGATGCTTCGAAGGTAGAGCATGAAACTGTTTCAGTTACGATACTAGAGAGCTCAGCGATTACGACTCGCGATAGGCATCATCCGATTGGCGAGTATAACGTACTATTTATTCCAGTAGATGATTTGCGGCCTTTGCTTAATGTCTACGGTGAAGATGACCCTCTCAGGCCGATCACAATTAATGGGGATTCAGGCACGCCAAATTTTGATCGTCTCGCTGCGTCTGGAGTGACCTTTCTTAACGCCCACTGCCAACAGGCAATTTGTACAGCCTCGCGAGTTTCATTTTTAACTGGTTTGCGCCCAGATACGACAAGAAATTGGAATCTTGAAACAAAATTTAGGGATATTATGCCGAATGTGGTCACGCTTCCTCAGCAATTTAGTGAGAATGGTTACAAGACCTACGGGGTAGGTAAGATTTTCCACGGACAAACTGGCAACAATCAAGACGACGACCATACTTCTGGCGCAGACTCATGGAGTGAGGGCTGGCAGAATCCCAGTAACGGCCGTTTTAATTTTTATGAACGAGGAGATAATCCCAATGTCTGGAACACTTGGAACAAAGCTGCTATGAGTAACTCTAGTTCCGTCTCAGCCACAGACGTTGGTGAGTATAAGAGAGACGGAGTAACTAAGATTGAAGATAGCGATTACAAGGATGGTTACGCTGCGGACCTAGCGGTTGAGAAAATCGCGGAATACGCGAATAATGATACGCGTTTCTTTCTGGGATTAGGATTCCAAAAACCTCACTTACCCTTTAACGCGCCGAAAGACTACTGGGATCTGTATGATCCAAATGCCATAGATATGAGTTATTATCAGGGGGTTAGGGATATGCCAGCAGGGACTAATGCCTTTACCTCACCGTACGGAGGAGAGCCTTCTTCTTATGGCGACGGGGAAGACTATTTACCTACAGTCGCAGAGCCCGACCCGAACGCTTTCTTCGTCGATAACATGCCATCAGTGGATTCAGCGAGGCATTTAATCCATGGCTATATGGCTTGTGTCTCTTTCGTCGATGCCCAATTAGGCAAGGTATTAGATGCGCTAGAAGATCCCAATGGGGACGGTTCCGATGCGGACTCTATAGCGAATAATACCATAGTTATTTTATTTGGTGATCATGGCTTCCACCTAGGAGATCATGGTGCATTCTGGGCGAAACATAGTAATTATGAAATTTCAACGAGGGTACCTTTTATTATTAGATCCCCTGGGATGAGCTCTCTTGGCTCTCGCGGTAAAATGACCAGTGCTCCGGTTGAGTTAGTGGATATTTTCCCGACCTTACTCGATCTTTGTAGCTTACCTGTGCCATCTACAACAAACAGAATTACAGATCAAAATGACATTGAGTTATATCAAGTTTTAGAAGGAACTTCTTTGGTGCCGCTTCTAGAAGATCCCGAACAGCCATGGAAATCCGTAGCATTTAGTCAGTATCAACGTTACATTTCTAAGAAACCGACTTATGCTTCCGATGTACCTTTGTCTTCTGCTGGTGGTGGCAAGGGAATGGGGTACAGCATTCGTACGGACCGTTACAGGTATACCGAGTGGTGGAAGACCAATGGGGACTACGGGAAATTTGGGTCGGGGACATATGATCCAGACGCTAGCCGGGTGGTCGCTAGCCAAGCTAGCTTTGTCGAGTTATACGATTATCAGAATGATCCAGGGGAGACCGTAAATTTAGCTTATACTCAAGCCGCAGCGCATGCCACGCTTATTTCGGAATTGCAGGGTTTACTGCACGATTCTGATAGTAGTGATTACGTGGGCGATGGCTGGAAAAAAGATCTTCAGACCTCGCCATACAATGTGCCCGCTAGCTATCCAGTAACAAAGTCGCAATGGTCAACGCTGCACCTAAGCCCAGGGCGCAGCTTTTCAGAGCTTGCTGATGCCGAAGATCCCGACCAAGACGGTATCCCTAATCTAATGGAATATGCGATGGGTACACATCCATTTGAGCCAAACGATTCCCAGGTCTCTATGGCCAATTCAGCGGGGGCAATAGTGCTGCAGTATCCGCAAGTTTCTGATCGGGGCGACGTCTCAATTATTCCTGAAACTAGCGTGTCTATAACTAGTAATTCCTGGTCTGCAGTTGTTTCGAGTACGACAGATACAGTCGGCCCAAAGAGTATAAAAAAAGCGACACTGCCTACTTTAGATGTGAGTGGATTCCTCAGGCTACGAGCAGAGTAAAAAAGCGGTAATTATGCAAAAATCATTTAAGCTCACTTTAAGAGCATTTATAGAGCAATAGAATGAAATCCAGCCCTCTAATGTGTCTTGTTTTTAGCCGAGCGTTCTTACACTTATTGGGCGCGCTCTCTTTTTTCTGTGCTGCTCCTGAGGTCTCTTCTGCGCAGCCTAATGTGATCGTAATTATTTGTGATGACTTGAACGACTCGGTTGAGGGGATGGGCGGGCATGTCGATGCCAAGACCCCTCATATTCAAGAGATCATGCAGGCGGGCGTTCGCTTTACGAATGCGCATTGTAACGCGCCAATTTGTGGGCCCTCGCGGGCTAGCTTGTGGACTGGTTTATTACCAAGTACCAGCGGTTACTATGGATTTGACCAGCAATCTAACGACTGGCGGGACTTTGATATCTTGAGTGATGCCATTACTTTGATGGAGCATTTTAAAGAGCACGGTTACAACGTTTGGGGAAGTGGTAAAATCTTTCATAATGGGCATGACGACAACTCTGTCTTTAGCGTGCCTCCGGCGAGTGATGGAGCCGGGCCATCTGATTTTGGGCCTTTCCCTTGGGACGGAGTTGTCCCTGGGTCAGGCAACTACACGGGCGAGCAGCATCCTGATATGCCCACAAATAACTGGGGTTACTATCCCAGTACCACTTCATTAGACAATAATCCTGGAGATACTCCAGGCTATGGAAATTATGACTGGGCACTAAAAGACGGGCCTTTTAATTATACAAGTGAGGGAGGCCCTCTGGGGATCGAAGGAGATCTTCGAGACCTCATGCCTGACGAGATTAGTGCTCATTGGGCTGAGGGTAAGTTAGGGCAGACTCATAGCGACCCTTTTCTCATGGTTGTGGGTATGAACCGGCCGCACGCGCCGTTTTATGCGCCCAAAGAATTCTTTGATCTCTTTAAAGACGCAAACGGAAATAATACGGTGAGCTTGCCGCCCCTGCCTAGCGTAGACGACTTAGCTGATCTTCCTGATATTGCTAAAGGTAGGCCTTTTGGTGCTTTGCTAGATAGAGGCTACCAAAGCGGCATGAATAAGTATAAGGTGAACTACGGCAATGGGGAGAATGAGTGGTGGCTTAATTTTATTCAGGGATACCTTGCCTGTGTGGCTTTCGCCGACCATCAGGTAGGCGTCATTTGGGATGCTTTGCAGGCCAGTCCTTACGCTAACAATACAATCGTGATTGTGACCAGTGACCATGGCTATCATTTGGGTGAGAAAGACCACTCCTCTAAAACGACCCCTTGGGAAGAAACGACCCGAGTGCCGCTAGTCATTCATACCCCAGAGATGCGCCTAGGTGGCAGCCTCGCCAGCGTTGCGGGGCAAGAGTGCAGTGCACCAGTGTCGCTTATCGACCTCTACCCGACTTTGAACGCGCTCTGCGACATGCCCGCCGATCCTAACGGAGGAGTCGGCAAAAATAATATGGTTCTTGATGGCAACGATTTGACTTCGCTTCTAGAGGCGCCTGTAGCAGGCCAGTGGGACGGCCCCAGCGTGTCGCTCTCACACCTCCATAACGCTCGAGTAGCCTGGCCGGAGGACACGAAGAGTCCGTGGGCGCTCAATCACCACGCTGCCCGTTCCGAGAATTATCGCTATATTCGTTACAGCGACGGATCGGAAGAATTCTACGATCATTCGGTAGATCCGAATGAATGGAGCAATGAGGCCGGGAATCCGGTCTATGCTTCCGCGAAAGCTGTGATGAAACAGCGACTCTTTGCATCACTTGGGTTGGCAAATACTGAGAACCTAATAGCGAACGGCAGCTTCGAGAGCGACCTGAGTAATTGGGTAGCGGGTGGCTCGGTAGAGGCAACGCTCAATGCATCGGATTCATTGGTGGGCAATAATTCGGTATTAGTTACCAGTGGCGCCACAGTAATAAGCGAGGTAATAGTGGACTACCAGTTCGATGGTGCTGACGAAACACTACTTAATAGTAATGCGCTTTCCAATAGTGGCATTGACGCGGGATCTTGGAACTACGGGCACTTTAAAGTGCAGACCCCAAGCACTGGCACGCAGGCTGGAGTAAGCGCGCTCAATGTCGGCTACACAGAGCAGCAAAAGTCTCCAGATGTTGATAATAACACACTTAGCGGAAGTACAAATACATGCTACCGTTTATACACTTTGGATTCTCCCATTATCTCAGGCGAATTTGAATTCGTAGTCGATATTTCCCAGTGGGACCTTCGCCGCGCTTGGGATAGTTCCGCCGCCTCGGTAGCAGGAAAAGGGATTCAGTTTTCCCTTATGATGGGAAGCAGCTCAGTAAATGTGCGATTCGAAACCTTTGGAAGTAATGGCTTTCGTGCGAGTGCCTCGGGACTAGCAAGCGGCAATATTTATGGTAATAGTTTTGATAACAACTTATGGCGTAACGAGCCCAGCGGAGGCTTTTTACGGATTACTGGCAATCTTGGCAGCGGTTCTTGGACGGCTTCTGCAAAAGACGCAGAGGGCGGTGCCTACAAGACGATTGCTAGCGGGTCGGGTCTGACTAGTATTAGTGGCATTCGTTTTAACACACTCTCTCCATCAAATGGCTCTTGGGGTGGAGCGGGTACTGGCGCAGCAACTGACCCAACAGTTAATGGCACCTCTGGCGACTACATGCGCATAGATAGTATCACTTTATCAAATACTATTACCGCCTCGGATGGAGGGCTTGAGCAGAATATGCTAGCAGTGCTCGAGGCTGGGAAAAGCTACCATATCTCTGCGTGGGCTAGAAGTAGTAGCGCTGGCATAGTTCAACTTGATATGAAAGAAACGACAAGCTCCGGTGTAGTGACCGATGTAGCGATCGGTAGCGTCGCGGCAAATGATGCCGAGTTCTTGCTCATCGAGGGCAACTATACGGTCCCTAGTAATCTTGCTGGACTCTCATTAATCGCGCAGGGCGTGACCTTCTCTCTCGATCATGTGCAGGTCTACGAGTACATGGAGCCTAGTATAGTCGCGTCGGTCACCTTGGCGGCAGGGACGGCTGCTTCATCGCTGAATTGGAATGCCGAATTAGCCAGCTCTTATACATTGCAGAAATCTACCGATCTTATAACCTGGGCGGATCTAGAGACTCTTACTGCGTACCAGAGCGCAATGTCGCGACCCGTAAGCCTTTATCTTGGGGAATCAGAGGCTTTCTGGCGAGTAGTCCGTAACGATTAGAGTCAAAGTACGGGCGCTATTGTTCGGGGCTACCGTTTTTCTGTTTACGATATTTGCCTGGAGTTATTCCGTACAAAGAACGGAAGCTATTAATGAGTGAATTGACGGAGTAAAAGCCGCAGTTCTTGGCTATTGTGCCCAAGTTCGCTGTGCTGGTCCTGAGTAAGTGTGAGACAGCTAGAGTGCGCTGATGTCGAATTTCTTGGCCGGGCGATTTCCTGTGGTTGTTGGAAAATGCTTTTTGTAAGCCTTGTTGGGTTACCCCCATAGCCTCTGCCACATCTGTAGCCTGTATGCCGTTATAGTAGTTATTTTTGATCCAGTGCAGCGCGTTGGCTACTAGAGGATTTTCTACCGCATAGCAGTCTGTGCTTTGGCGTATGACCACACCTTTGGGAGCATGCCTAATGATCTGCTGCGATTCAAATTCCTTAGATTCAGTTAAGAGCTTATTTAGTGCATTCGCAGCTGCGACGCCCAGACCCTCTTGATCGCTTTCTACACTGCTGAGTTCGATATTTAGCCCACTATTTACCAAGTCGTCATTATCTACGCCAAGTACAGCGATGTTTTCTGGTACTCGCAGATCATTTTGCCTAGTCAGCGAGATCATTTCTGCGGCCATTGTATCTTGATAAGCAAAAAAGCCTAGCGAGAGTTCTTCCAGCTTACGGCCCTTACTTTGGGCTACGAATCGCAGCTCATCGAATACCTCTTTTTGCATAGTCCTAGATTCTAGGACTGTTACTTTGCCGCCGTCTGCCTGCATAAAATGGCGGATCGACTCTAGCCGCTCTTCATACATTTTAACGCCAACTGGGTTCAGGGCGAACACTTCGCGATAGCCCTGATCACGGAAGTGCTCCGCAGCAAGCCGCCCTATTTCTTTGTTGTCGGTCACCACTCGGGGAATCGCAAGATGGTGATCCCCTAATCCCATATCGACTAGTGGTATGTCATGGGAGCGGAAGTATTCGAGCGTATCGGTGCATTGGAGTAGGGCGATGCAGCCTGAGCCCTTCCAACCCTTTAGAATGCCCTCATTCGTGACCGGATCTTTAGGGCAGTTCAACTGCCAGCCATGCTTACGAGCTACTCGCGCTACGCCTCGGTGGATACGATAGTCGTACCACTCCAAAAGCAGTAACACATATTTTTGCTCAAGCATGATTGGGGTTGGGATAAAGGACTTACATAAATAATTTAGACGCTATTTTTGTTTTGTTGAGCCTAAAATTTAAAAAAATGAAACTGTATTTTAGAGGAATTAATTAGTAATCTTTAGTTTCATAATTATAAATTTTTTGAGTATTACTCGCGTGCTATGCTTCACACATGTCCGATTATAGTTTCGATAATCTCATGTTATCCACGGGAGTTTTTCTGTGCTCTGCGCGCCACATCCTTGACGCATGCTAATTTATACTCTTAAGTATTAATACCATTTATGATGAAAAAATTCCCTTCGTCCCAGCGCGGATTTGCTCTTGTTATTGCGCTATCGCTAATGGCGTTTGTGCTACTTCTTATTTTGAGCATTTCGACGCTTGTGCAGGTGGAATCTCAAAGTGCTGCCTCTGGAATGCAGCAAATGCGAGCACGTTTGAATGCGCAATTAGGCGCCATGATCGCTCTGGGCGATTTGCAGCGCTACACCGGTCCGGATCAACGGGTCACGGCGCGTGCTGATATATTGTTTGCTCCTGGAACAGATGACGTATCGGGACAATCACGCTGGACTGGTGTTTGGTCCTCTAGTGATATAACGAATACTAGCAACATATCATCACCCGCACAAGGACTAGCTTATGGATTAGACTTGGCTGACGGATTGCATAATCGCCAAGCGAGATGGCTGGTTAGTGGTAACGAAACTAATGGTCTAACAATAGAACCCGAGACTTTACTTAGTGACGACATTACAACGAACCTCGCCTCATTAGGTGGTAGCGTGATTAATAAAAGCGGTATTAAAAAGGACGATACAGTCAAAGCACCGAAGGTTGAAATTCTTGGGAATAGTAATGTGGCAGAAGGTCATTACGCCTTTTGGGTAAGTGACGATGGAGTGAAGGCGCGCGTGAATATGGCGGATCCTTTTTTGGACAGTATTGATCCGGAGGAGGAGTATTACAGAACTGCGATGGGGCAGGTCGCTGATCCGACATCTGTGAGTAACATGGACGGTGTGCAGTTGCTTTCCAACACCTCCTCGCGCTGGAAAGACACAAGCCAAGACCCTTCTAAGATCTCTAGCCTCAAGAATATCCCCATGTTTTTGGAGGATGATTTACCCAGTGGAGCGAACCTTGATGGCGTGAGCCGCGAATTTTTCCATGACTTTACAGTCCATTCGAGTGGGGTACTCGCAAATACAAAAGATGGTGGACTAAAGCGAGATCTTTCCACTGCGTTGCTTAATTTACCTGGTGACATGAGAGGACCGATGTTCGATCCGGCTAGTGGTCCTGTTACGCTTGGCGACCCTGGCGGACCTAAATGGGAGCAACTCGCTGATTATTTTTCTTTAGCTAGATCGGGAAGTGGCGATGAGGTTAATTTTAGAATGCCGACTCCTGATGAAACTGGCATAACCCCTGTGGTCACTCGCTTCAATTATGTTGTACAGGTTTTTGCTGAGAGGTTACCCAACATTAATGTGCATAATCAGAACGGATATATTGATAAAGTGACTGATTATGAATATTACGTAGGAATATTTCCTCTAATTACTTTGTGGAACCCTTATAATGTAGATCTGAAGATTCCAAATTTAGGATTGGAATTTGATATGCGCGGATTCGTCTTACGTGATGGCCCTATCGCGGGCGACTTAGTGGCAATGTTAATGAGCCGAAATCAAGTCAATTATCCGCAAGACCAGGCCCGCCGGATGATAGGTATGACTATTAACGGTGGCACCATACCTGCAGGAAGGGCTGTAAACTACACGCCTCCTATCAATTCAAAGATAGTACTAGGAAATGCTAGTCAAAATGTACTAAAACAGGGCGCCACTGATAGCATGATTCGCGGATTTTTTTATGGCCCCATCAATATAGAAAACAGCTCCATTTACCCCAAAGCTACAGGTAAAGACTTTTTTGTCAGTTATGGAAGTCAGGGCATGCGTCCAATACCTTTTGGAAGCACGCGGGACGTGGGTAATGGGACTGAGGAAATAACAAACCAGACTACTTCTTCAACAAACTGGAATAGTGGTGGTCAATGGAGTACAGTGATAAATTTGTATTCAGACACAAGCCTTGATAAGGAAAAGCGTTTTTTCGCACACTCTACTAACGGAATTGGTAAAATCTATCTCTATCTAACTAAGCATCTTAGTAGGCCCGCGACTCCGCATAATTATACGCCTCGTGTAATTAGCCTGAACGATTTGGGTGTCTCTAGTAGCGCTATTAAAGGTGTTGGGGAATCCGTTGATAGTGCCCCAAGTAATAACTCGGATTTTGACCTAAAAGAAATGTATAATTATTCACGAGGCTTGCCCGGTCTTTTTGTTACCCTAAACTTAGCTAATAATAATAGAAGCCAGATAGATAAACCAATTAATCTACTCACCCAGTTTAATCCGCGGGCTCCTAAATCATTTGAACAAATTCACATGAAACAAGCGAAGCGTAGCGCTCAGAGAGCGGGAGATTCACTTAATCATATGATGGGCTTGCGGCAATATGCAAAGGGAGCTGTCGAGCATTGGGTGCCGAACCAATACAGAAACTGGATAGATGGTACCGATGATGTATATTCTGCAATTGGATTAAGCAATCTTCGAACTGCTGGAAATTACGGTAGTACGAAAATGGTTCTATTTGAAGCGCCTAATAAAACACCTATCAGTATTGGCCAATTAATGCATGCGAATCTGATGAATACTTCCGAAATTTCCTATAGGTTCGACGGCATTAGTGGATGGGGCACAAATCATCAGCAAGTACATACTACACCTGCGTTTGCAGTTGGTAATTCTATAGCTAATGTTCATATACCTCTGACAGAGACTAAAGTCTACGTAAATCGAAACTCAGTTATGTTTGATGAGCCTATAAAGACTCAACCTAGTGGTGGCTGGCCTAGTGGTAACGGAGGTAACAATTTGAAGGGTTCAGTCTATGATTATTCCTATGAACTAAATAAGGTACTTTGGGATGAATATTTCTTTTCTGGGCTAGATCCTAGTGCAGTCGAATTCCCGCTCCCTAATTCACAGATTAAGCGCCGACCTATTATCGAAGGCTCTAGTGCAAGCTCTCAAGAAGCAGACTTAAAGGACGAGCGACTTGCTGCAGCTCACTTAATGCTAAATGGGGCATTTAATATAAATTCTACATCTGTTGCTGCGTGGGAATCTATCTTAGGAGCAATGCGTGATATCTACACCCTAGGCTCTTCTGAAGTATCTGATTCTGAACAACTTCACAACTATTCAAGATTCGTGAGTCCAATAATGAATTCGGTGACATCTCCATTTTCAGATCCAGAGATAGGAAGCAGTGCCGTATCTTATATGAATGATCACGAGGCCATTACGGCTGGATATAGATCGCTGACCGATAAAGAAATAGCCAATTTAGCTGAGAAACTTGTAGATGAGATCCGCAGGCGCTCAAGTGTTAAGGAGCATCCATTTCTATCCCTTTCTAGTTTTATAAATCGTTCGATTAGCCAAGAAGATTTTGATGGCTCAGTTGCGCGTAAGCGCTTTATGTACACTGGAGCAATGCAGGCTGCCATTGATCAATCTGGTCTTAATGGTAGAACGCCTTTTGATGCTCTTGGGGTCGCCCGCACTGATAACGACGGTTTATGGGAAGATGGCTATATTTATGAGCCCCATAAAGGCGCTAGTTCAGGAGGTAGCTCGCAATATTCTCCTTATCTCGAAGATTCAGTTGCTGCTATTGAGGGCCGCCCTCTTTTGGAGGGTGCCCCAGGTTTTCTTATGCAGGCAGATGTACTATCGAAAATAGGGGGAAAACTCAATGCGCGTAGCGACACATTTACGATCCGTAGTTACGGTAATAGTACCAGTCCTTTTACAGGGTCTAGCGAGGCAGTAAGTTATTTTGAATTAGTAGTTCAGCGCACCCCCGAATATGTAGATTCCTTAAATAACAGTCCTGATGTTACTCCCGGTAATCTTAATAATCTTAACAGAAAATTTGGACGTAGCTACGAAATCGTATCTCAACGCTGGATTAATCAAGATGACATTTAAGATTACATTCGGCCTCAACGCAAAGCTTGGAGAGCTCGGACATAAAGTCGCTATGCTCGTGCTTTGCTCTATAATCTTTAGTGGTAATATAGGCGCACAAGTAACTAATAATAAATCTCAGGCAGAGGAAGGGTTTGATTATTCTTTTAATGTTATATTTCTAGATTACGGAAAAAAAAGTTTCTCGAATGAGATAATCCAAGGTGTCAATCTGTCTTTTTTTGACGCAGATGAGCAATTTAACATTGCGGCTATTGCTGGAGGCATGTCACGAGCGTTTAAATATAAAGGTTCCCCAAATCTAGTTTTCTATCGTGAGCTTGATGGTATAGATGGCGAAAAAGAGTATCGTCCATTAGTGACCGCTAAAATGGGGAAACCTGGCAGAAAAATTTTAATTGTTTCGGCAGATACCAACGGACGCATGTACGCTTTTGCTTATGATATTGGAAGTGTTGATTTTAAGTCTGGTAGTCTGCGCGTAGTCAACTTAAGCCAACAAGAAACTTTGGTTCGTATAGGAGAATTAACCCAAAAGATCAAGTCTATGGGGGCTCATAATTTCCGCTTAAAGGGCGAGGGAAATCGTTTTTTAGTACGCTTTGCGCTGGCAGCGATTCAGGATGGTCAACCTAGGCTTATCGAAGATAAACGATACGCAGTAAACATGAATAGGCGTGAATTAATTGTCCTGCACCAAAATACAAGCAACCCGAAAATGATTAGCTACACTAGTTTCTTAGTAGGTGACGACGAAGATGTAGAAAACATATCAGATGATAAATTAGATTCGATAGACATATCTGACTTCTTCGGCGAAGATTCTGGGGATGGCGAAGAGTAAAATAGGAGAAGGTACGAGTATGTATTTTTGCTTACCTGTGCTAAACAAGTAATTCCCTGGATTTTTAACTACCGCGGGTCTAGCCAAGGAATTAAAAAGTATAGATTTAGTCAGGGTTTAATGTCATAGCTATTTAAAGCATATATACTCTACTTTTAACTTATAATACCTACTAATATTACCAACTAATACGGATTGCGGAGGTGAAACCGACACCGTCGTACTCGCCCTCATCATTAGCAGCGTCGTTCATCTTAGTAAATTGTATCCCGTTTTGCCATTTCAGCTTATGTCCGTAGTAATAAGAGTTTAACCCAAGAAATAGTTCTTGGACTTCATCCCCTTTTCCAGACACGAGATTCTTCTCATATCTACTAAGACCAATCTGATTGTCTTCAGAGCTGTGAATATAGGTGTACCTACTAACGAGCTGATACTTTTCGCTAAGGTCATAAAATGGCATTAATTGCACCGCAAAAAGCTCATATCCAGTGAAGCCTTCCGCATAGGCAATATCGCCCCAGAAGTGGAGCGAATCTTTTTGCCACTTCCCGTTTAAGGAAACCACATTTTCGTGCTTCTTTGTATTAAAATTATCAAAATCATTCGGCTCTTCTTGGTAGACATAGTCTAGACGAATCACAGTCTTGTCGCCGCCAAAGCTATCTGCAAAATCATACCCTGCGGAGAGCAGTACGAAGTGGCTTTCTTCGAAGGCATCATCAAGCTCTGCGCCGCCATCGTTAGAAAAGATACCTACGGTATAGCTCCAAGCATCTCTTTGTGCAGAATAGGAGATACCATTAAAGTATTCCTTCGAGAACCAGATATTACCAGCTACTTTACTACGTTCTATAGCAATCAGCTTTTTTGATGATGTAGCACCGTCTAGAGTAAAGCCAGCAGACTGCTTGCCGATTTTTATCTTCCAGTTATCTTCTGGTTGCCAAGCAATATAAGAATCAGTCAAGCGATTGTAGACAGGATCCGTATCATTAAAGTCCATGTCCATCTCGCTATGGACAGTAAAGTCATTGTAGAGTGTAGCCTTAAAGCCTATCCGGGCACGGCGAAATGGAGTGTCGTTTAAGCTTCCAGCGTCTTGATCATCAAAATTTGCATAATCTGCCTGCAGCCTTCCGGTACAGACTAGCTTTTGTAGAATATCATTATCACTATTATTATAAATAGTGGCTTTGCCCCAGATCTGCTCGAAGGGATCTACCTGTCCTTTGGCGGCGCTTACTTGCGTATTTACCAATACAGCTAATGCTAATATGTTTATAGAACTTAGTATTAATTTCATTGTTTGAATAGTTTGTTATATTGTTACCTAACAGTTGGTAATGAATATAAGATACATTATAAATGTTTCAGTTCTGTGGCCTTTATGTTACAAAAATGTTAATATTTTAGTGTTTTTGTAGTAAAATAATCGTCAAATAATTGAGTTATATAGAGATACTTTATTTGTGCTGCTTGCATTCAGTATAAACTAGACAGTAATACAATCATTACTATCTTTGCCAAAAAATAATTTCAGAAACTTTATTCAATATTAACCCCTAATTGCTCACTGATTTCAATTATGTCTGAATTATTTATGATCCTGGGTTTTGCTTTTGCCGCGTACGCAATTGTTGCGAACGACTCGATCCAAACGCTGGGTACCTTCCTAGCATCAAACTCGAAACGTCCTTGGTGGTCCTTGTGGGTCTGGATTTCAGGGATAATGGTCGTAACAGTAACTTGGGGCTGGATCGCAAATGGCGGTGACCCTGCCTTTGGACGCCTCGCAGCTGCAGGCAAAAACATCGCGCACCCTGATGCGTATGGGGGTATATTTACCTGGCTTTTTGTAATTCCACCTTTGTGTTTGGTCATCCTCACACGGATGGGAATTCCGGTGAGTACCTCGCTGCTGGTCCTTACTGCCTTTAAGGGTCTTATCGCGGCCCAACAGGGCAAATCGCCTAAGGGTGCTGTGGATCTGTTTAACTCGATGATGCAGAAGTCGCTTGTCGGCTATGCTTTAGCCTTCGTGCTTGGATTGATCATTTTTGCCGCGGTCTTATATATAATGGAGCGCAAAGTTCTCAAGGAGAAGGACGGTAGGGAGAAGGACGGGAACTTTCCTCACAATGAACTGCACCCGGTCTGGTCGGTCTTTCAATGGCTCTCTACTGGCTTTCTTTGGTCTATGTGGCTGGTGCAGGACTTAGCTAACATCTTCGTTTATCTCCCACGCGAGCTTTCTCTGCTCGGTTTAATCCTTTCATTAGGCGGCATGGTCATATTACAAGGCTACATTTTCCGCGAGAAGGGTGGTAAAATTCAGAAAGTAGTTACTAGTAAGACCAACACTCTCGACGTGCGATCGGCTACTTTCATCGACTTACTCTATGGGGTAGTATTGCTTTTCTTTAAGGTGGATTATATTCCTAAGCTATTTGCTATGATGGATTTAGCTGTTCCATGGCCAGAAAAAATGCCGATGAGTACCACCTGGGTTTTCCTCGGTTTACTCGCAGGACGTGAAGTAGGAATCGCGCTGCGCCTGAATGTCCGGAGTAAGGGTAAGGTATCCAATCTTATTTTCCGTGACGCGGGTAAGGCCTTCTTTGGCTCTGCGATTGCTGTGGTCCTAGCTCTCTTCCTGCCTACCTTTATTGAGCCGGCCGCTGCAGAACGCCTCGAAGCGGAAGCTGCTGCTGCTGCGGCAGTTTCAGTTGAGTCTGTTGAAGCACTGCCAGAGCCTCCCATGGGGGACTAACTAGAAGCGTGACCACATCGTAACACCTAGCGCTCTACAGTCTTATCGCCTCATCTCGTCCCCTTCTAATTCTAGGTCGGGGATGTGATTAAAGGCGATACGCATCGGGGCAGCATCGACTGTTTTCTGAGCTTCCATAGCATCGGCGTAGAAGAGCGTGCGTCCGCCAAAGCGTTTATTGACCGCATCCATGGCGTGCTGTAGTTCCATACGGCGCGGCTGGTTATCCTCAAGAAAGAGTGAGGGCGTGTGAGTGGTCGAAGGATTCAGGCGAGTCAGGGTGACGCTCACCTTGGTCGGCTCAGGGACCTCAGAGGGGCGCTGTTCCCATAGTTGGTTGAGTAGCCTGCCTAAGACCACGCTGTCTTGAGTAGGGAAGCAGTTTGACTGCGCCTCCCATCGCAGGTCGAAGCCGAATTTGATGCCTATAAAAAACTGCCCGGTAAAATAGTCCATCGCTCGCAGGCGAAGGCAGGCCTTTTGGAGCATGCGATGGAGTGTGGCATGAGCCCCATGGAAGCTACGCAGGCGAGGGGGCAAGACGTGGGAGTGGCCGATTGTGCTACGTTTTGTCTCAACTGGGGGTAATTCTACTCCGCGCAGTGCGTACCACATGCGGTCCCCGTCGATACTACCCCAGATACGGTGTAATTTCCGGCGACTAGCGGCGTAAAGTCTTTCCATATTTGTAATGCGAGCTGTGAGCAAGCGTCGTTCGATCCGTTTTCCTATCCCGGTGATATCGCTGAGTTCGAAGTGATAGAGCTTTTCAGGGATGTCCTCGAAATCGATGCAGGTCAGACCATTTGGCTTTTCGAGCTTACTAGCCAACTTGGCGAGGAAGCGGTTAGGCGCTAGTCCGATGGAAGCGCAGATGTAGGGACCAATCGTCTTAGCGAGCGCTAGCTTAATTTCTCTTGCTTTCGATTGGGCCACTTCTGGCGGTTGCCAATGAGGAGGAAGGCGCCCGTACATCTCGTCGATTGAGAGAACGGCGTCCACGTAGATAATCTCGTGGATACGCTTTTTAATCTGCTCGTGTACTCGCACATAAACGCAGGGCCTTGATTCGACGAATACGATATCTTGGCACATCACTCGCGCTTCGCGCACCGCTGTGCCTGTCTTTACCCCGAAGGCTTTGGCCTCATAGCTAGCTGCGATACAGCAAGTAGTTTCCACCCCTAATGAGGGCACTATCCCGACTGGTCGCCCACGAAGTTCGGGTTTAAATTGCTGCTCGACCGACGCGAAGAAGCTGTCGAAATCAATGAATAGGAAACGTAGTGACATTTCTAAAAAAGAAAATGGATAGAGGACACACGCAAGAAATAAGTGAAAGTATGTTCACTATATTTGCGCAGAGGCGAGGAGCCCGCTCCTCGGGCATATATTTATACCTTCTCTAACTTGCCTTAAGGCTCTTTATTTACCAAGTAAGGAGCATGCGGTATCTTCTTTTAACCTCGTTCATCCTCACTTTTTTTCTATCTCCTGCCCATGCAGCGCCCGATGCAGGAGCGAGTCATAACTTGCTACTTAAGTATAAACTCAATGAGGATTGGTTCCTCATCTCGCGCTCAAACATGGCGAGTCGATTTCACTACGACGACTATTTTTTCGGTTATACCGGGATTGGTGCAGGGTATAACCTGAATAAAAATTGGAGCCTGCGTGCGGGTTACCGCCACGCACAAATACGACCCCGTGGTGTGTGGCTAGAAGAAAACCGTCCTTATATCGAGGGCTACTACGCTAACAATTGGAAAGGCTACCGGATGACTTATAGGAGCCGATTAGAGTTCCGATTTTTTGATTACCGAGACGACGATTTGCGCTTTCGTAATGAGCTTGTAATTGAAGCGCCGTGGGAGTTTACCAAATTCAAACTTAAACCTTACTTAGAAGAAGAGTTTTTCTACGGCTTCGACAAAAGTCAGTTCGAAGCGAATTGGCTCGGCGCCGGTCTATCTTGGCGGCCGATGAAAGGCGTCAAATTAAAGCTAGGATACCGCTGGGTACACCAGCGCATAGGAGTAAGATGGATCAACCGTAATGTCATTGTGACAGGGGTGAATTTATTCTTTTAGTCCACAAGAAGACTAGCAGTTCTGAGATTATGAGTCTGCCGTTTCTACATCAGCGGTTTTTGACTTCTCTCGATAGCTCAGAATGAAGAGCATCGCGACAGGGACTCCATAGTCACCCCAACGCTCGATTGTTTCGAAAATGTTGACCCAGCCCATGCCGCTGACTGTATCTGCAGGTACATAAAGAAACTCGGTGAAGAATTTCCAGACGAGGCAAGTCCAGATTAGTGGGCGTATGGGCAAGCAGAATACCAGTACTCCTAGAGCGAGTTCACCGAAACCGATGGCTCGGATGAAGTTGATGTCGGCATTCACGCCAATAGATTGCCAGTGATCTATAAGCATTTGCTTTTCAGCAGCAAAACCAAACCCAGCGTGACCGATAAGTAGTAAAGCAAGCGTGGTGCGAAGGATAAAGAAGATGGTATCGACGGTCGTCTCTTTCATCAGAGGCTCCACGTACGGAGCGACCCAATCCTTCCAGCGCATAGTGATTACGCCACCCATAATTAGAAGCATAAGAGGAGGCGCCCAGTTACCAGCACGTTCCCAAAATTCCCATGTCTGCATCTTCGGTACATTCATCGAATCGGTAGCTAAACGAACGAACCATTCTCCATTTTCTTGAAACTTCTCAAGGTTACCCGCGAGCGGCCGAAGGGCTGCCGTCCAAAGCGCCCATAAGAACATCCACATAAAGATAATCCTACGCGGTTTCCAGAGAATGAGAACTGCCATTAGAATGTCAAAAGCACCAATTAATGGTTGGAGTGTCCAGGCTACGTCTAGCGGTATACCTTGCGAGGCGAAGAAAGGTAGCCAGCCGGCTTTAGTTATAAGACCCCATGTGCCGTGGCCAATGAAGCAAAGAGCGACCGAGACCCGCAGGGTCCAGTGTAGCTGAGTTTGTAAAGTGTCAATTCTACCGTCATGAGGAGAAAAAAGGCCCTTGGTGCAGTATTCGATAATAGTCATAATTGATTTAAAATATGGAAGACTATTTACTTCTATACAATAATTTTAGGCCACTAATAGACTTTACATTAAAAGCAGGCCTTTTCTCCTATCTCTATGCCTCTACTCAAATATCTAGGATTTTTTCTACTCTTGTGCTCTGGCGTCCTTCGGGCGGATATAGGTTCACTTAGCGATTACTGCGAGTACTTATCCGACCGAAGCGTTATCCATCAGAACCCTGAGTGTAAGACGATTCAAAAAATTGATTTATACCTAGCGTATATGCACCAATTTGGATCGGTCGCGGGTAAAGATCTTCAGGGTGAGAAGGTCGAAAAGTCGGCCGAAGAAATACGGCGATTTTGGGTAGGTGCTCAGGGTGACTTCCTTAATGTTTTTAGCTTTAAGGCGGTTAGCCAAATTTCTAGCGACCGCCATAATTTCCCTGCAGGCAAACGTGAGTTCGGGCATGAGACCTTCCGATCGGCTAATGTCACCTTTCGCGCCCATGATGCTTTCAATCTTTCTAACTTTGATACATTAACATTGGGATATGGTCGTCGCTCGGGACGCATGGCTGACGAGTGGCAGCGATCGGCAACTCATATCAATGCCTTGGAGCGCTCTGCCTTCTCCAATAAAATATGGCTCTCTGATGCGGAAAAGGGAAACCCCCTTGCTGTTTGGGGGAAAGGCCGTATAGGACAATCCACGATCGATCTAGCACTCTTCTCTGGCACCTACTCAGACTGGATAGGTGGATGGGAAGACAGCCTGACTTACTTTGTATCCTATGAACGTGATTTCTCTCAAGCGACCGGCCTGGACACGACAGATCTCTGGTTTTCCGCCTATTATCAGGATAGTGAATCTGAAGAAGATAAACTCGCTAAGGGTATAGAGCATGCTTTCGCATTTGTTAGTCGATGGGCTAACGGTCCTTGGGCATTACACACCACTTTGGGTATAGGAGAAAATGGCTCTCAGAGTAACCCTGAGCAAGCGGGTGGATTTTGGGGAGCTGTAATTATGCCGATGTACTGGTTAGTCGAAGAGGAGCAAAAACTCGTCTTTAGGTATCAGTATCAGTCCTCAGAACAAGCACAAGGAATCCAAATGAACAACCGGTATGCCCGCATGGCAGCCGCTGAAGATACACAGATTAATATTAACTCCAGCCGTGGCGACGAGCACCATAGCCTCTACCTAGGCTACAACTACTATTTATACGGAGAAAATCTAAAATTAGTCACTGGCGTACAGTGGGATGAGCTTAGCTCCGAAGGAAATATATCTTTCCGAGGTTGGACAGTCGGTGCAGGGATCCGTCTCCTACTTTAGCCAGCTATTAGCTTAAGATATACGTTTTAAAACAGCGTTAGCTGATTGGTAAGGATTAAAGAAAACAGTATTAATGTTTTGATGTATGCTCAATTTACCTTTTGCTATACCAAAATTACAGGAGTCTTAGATATTGGCCTGTAGAAATACTTTAGCTGCCCCAACTTTATGAAATATAGAAATATTTACACTCTAATCGCTGCCTTCACAATTTCTTCGCTGTGGGCAGAGAACTCTATCGAAAAGACACGCAATGTCATCGAGCAATGGGTTGAAACAGAGCAAATCATCTCTGAGGAAAAAAGTGACTGGATACTGGAAAAATCCATCTTAGGAGACACTCAGGTTCTTCTTTCAAAAGAGCTAACTCGAATAGAGAAGGCTATCGATGACCTTGAAGATTCAGCGACAGCAGCAGATGCGGACCGAGCAGCACTAAGTGAAGAAAAAGAAAAACAGACTGCGGCTGCAGCAGTTGTAAGATCGAACATTGGCGCTCTTGAAAAAAAGGTCAAAGACATCATCAAAACCTTGCCCGAGCCGCTAGCTGATAAAATCAAACCTCTCATTCGCCGTCTCCCTAATGACCCCGAAAATACAAAACTTTCTCTTGGTGAGCGTGTGCAGAATGTTGTGGGTATCTTAAGTCAGGCAGATAAATTTAACTCTACGATCACCCTTAGTAATGAATCGCGTGAAATCTCTGAGGGTAAGGTGGTCCAAGTTACTACTCTTTACTGGGGCCTCGCTCAGGCGTACTTTGTTGACAACGCTGGTTCATACGCGGGGGTAGGGAAGCCAGGGGATGAAGCTTGGGTTTGGACCGAAATTAAAGATATTGGCCCAGAAATTAAACAACTTCTCGATATTTATGAAGGCACTGAGGAAATTCAGTTTGTTCAGATTCCAGCAAGTATACAATAACGCAAAAATTTAGGCAGCATTATGCAACTTCTAAAAACTTCTTTCTTAGCCCTGGCTATACTTACTTCTACTGCAGCAGTACACGCGGAAGAATTCAATCAGGCAGCTGAAAAAGTACAAGCCGACCTAGAACTCGCCCTAGAAAAACTTGGCACTGTTCGAGAGAATATAGCGATTGAGAAAATACCCCTCATGAGCGAAGTATCGACTTTGGAGGAGCAAGTCCGCCAGAAGGGCGCCGAACTCAGCCGCCTTCGCCGTCTGCGGGACAATAGTGATCTTGGACTGAATCGCCTTCGCGAACAGGTTGAGGCTAATAGGGCTCAGAATGAATACGCTGCTGGACTCCTTGATGAGTTTGTTCGTTCCTTTGAAACGCGTATTCATTATAGTGAGCGCCAGTTATACGAATCTGCTGCAGAAGAAGCTAAGCTTGCATTGGAGGACTCAGACATGAGCCAAGCAGATCGTTTCAATAAGCAAATTGATGTTATTGATGTAGCACTCGATCGCTTGTCGAATCTCGCGGGTGGCTACAGCTTTGAAGGCAAGGCTCTAGCTCCCAGTGGAGATATCGTAAATGGCAAGTTCGCGCTACACGGGCCTTCTGTTTACTTTGCCTCCGATAGTTCTGATCTTGTAGGTGTTGCGATTACCAAGCTTAATGCAGCCGAAGCAGCAGTTGCTAACCCTGGCAATAGCTTTACAGAAGAAATCCGTACTTTTGTGACGCAAGGAGAGGGTTCTATTCCTGCAGACGCTACCCTAGGAAAGGCTCTGAAGATAGTGGAGGGAAACGATTCTATCCTAGAGCATTTTGCGAAAGGCGGAAGTGTTGGATATGTTATTATTGCTCTCGGTATTGTTTGCCTGCTAATAGGGCTATTAAAAGTTAAGGAGATTACAAAGTTCAAGGCTGCCGACCCCGGGGAAGTCCTTTCTGTCCTTGGTCCGATCGAAAACAATGACCTTGAGGCTGCTAAAAGCGCTGCATTGGTAGTTGGTGGTGCTGGTGGTGAGCTCCTCCTAACAGGCATCGATAATATAGAAGAGAAGCGTGGCACCCTTGAAGAAATTCTTTACGAGAAGATCTTATCAATTCGTCCTAAGCTGGAACGTTTTCTTCCCTTTATGGCTCTTACTGCAGCTTCAGCGCCACTTCTTGGATTGCTCGGTACAGTCACCGGGATGATTAAAACATTCAACCTGATCACTATTTTTGGTACTGGTGATGCGAAGAGTTTATCCTCTGGTATTTCTGAAGCTCTTGTTACCACCGAGCTCGGACTCATAGTCGCTATTCCTTCGCTTATTATGCATGGACTTCTTTCTAGAATGGCCCGGCAGAAAGTTGGTGATATGGAACAAGCAGCAGTCAGCTTTACTAATGGCGTCGTAGGAGCGCGCTCCAAAAACAAAGAGTAGTTTAGATATTTTCTCTTTCCTCACCCAGTTATCTCCATGTTCGAAGCAATTATCAAATGTCTTGAAATTTGGAAAAGTGGTGGCTGGGTAATGGTCCCTCTTTTTTTGCTAGCGCTTTTAATTTATACTAACGGCATAGCGCTCTTACTTTTTTTAAGTAAAGGAAATATCCACCTTGGTCGTGAAGATCAGTGGAATAATTGGGTTTCTCATCCAGAAATAGCCACTGGTAGGATCGGCGAGATAATTCGTTACACTCAGGATAATGTTTCTGCCGCGAAGCATATTCAGAATAGATTCGAGGAAATACGTAAAAGTATGTTAGGAAACATAGAGCGAAGACTTACTTTCCTTAACACTCTGACAACTGCTGCGCCTCTTCTTGGACTGCTTGGAACTGTCATCGGAATGCTTGGCACCTTTGCCGCAATCTCTTCAGGTGGTGGCTCTGAAACGGCAGGTAAAGTCGCCGAAGGTATATCAGAGGCATTAATTACGACACAGACCGGGCTATTCATAGCACTGCCAGGGATCTTTTTAATACTTATTATTAGGCGCCGTAAACAGGCTATTGAATCCGCTCTCTCAAGGATAGAATCGATCAGCCTTTCACAGCTAAAGCTTGATTGAAGTAGGGGTCCTTATTCTCACCATTAACTTTTAAACTTTATTACCATGCGCCGAAACCTTGCCTCAGAAGAAAGCGATAACGTCGAAATTAACTTGTCGCCCATGATCGACATGGTCTTCATTCTTCTTATTTTCTTTATCGTGACTACCGTCTTTGTAGAAGAGACCGGAGTCGAAGTAAATAAACCAGAAGCTGCCGCAGCCATTCAGCTTGAGAAAAACAGTATTCTCATCGCTGTTACAAAAGATAATAAAGTCATTTATGGCGGTCGAGACATCGGCGTGGGAGGTGTTTCTCCTATAGTTAAGCGCCTCACGCTGAACGAAGATCTACCAGTCATCATTCAAGCCGATGAAGGTGCTAACCACGGCATATTTGCTCGTGTTTATGGTGAAGCTAAGCTAGCCGGTGCTAAATCCATAAATTTCTCCACCAAGCGCTAACCCCGCTCCGTCGCGCCTTTGTAATTAAACATGGCTGGGTCCTACCAACCGCCGGAAGGCAAAGATAATTCCAGCAAAAGTGCGCTGATTGGTATAGGCATTACTACATTACTTTTTCTAGCCATTCCCCTAACTCAACTTTTTATTCGATACGAAAAGAGTACCGAAATGATTGATGTACTCGACATGGCTCCTCCGCCTCCACCTCCACCGCTGGAAGATGAGCCGCCTCCACCGCCACCGGAGGAAAAACCACCTCCCGAATTAGATACTCCACCCCCACCGATTACCCTTGAGCAAATAAATATGTCACTCGAGCCGGGTATTGGTAGTTCTTTGTCAGGCGATTTCGCCCTACCTACCTTTGACGTTGATGCGAAGAGTCTCGGAGGGCTGGATATTTTTGATATCAGTGAACTCGATCAACCACCTGTGCCACGTCGTCAGATCTCACCAGTATTCCCTCCAGAAGCCAAGCGTATGAGCCTTAGTGGAAGGGTAGTTGTTGAGTTTATCGTTACCACCGAAGGCCGCGTTATTGATGCTAAGGTTCTTAGGTCCAGCGACTCTATATTTAATAACTATGCTCTAGATGCGGTCCGTAAGTGGGTATTCACTCCAGGGGAAAAAGGTGGTAAAAAAGTTAATACTCGTGTTCAAATACCTATACCGTTTAGATAGTGTCCATTAATGTAAATCAGCATGAAAAGCCCCCAACGATTCCTTCTCGTCCTTCTCTGCATCTTCTTAACTACTGGAAGCTTAAATGCCCAACGGCGCGCCTCTAATCCTGGGGCAGATTTATGGAAAGATGACGCCTTTGTTAAGTCTTTTGTAGGCAGCTACGCTTCTCTAATTGGCTATGAGCCGAAGATCTCTGACGAAGAAAAAGGTGTTCTGCGCAATCTAGTAGACCTAATTAAAAAGAACAAAAATCAAGTCGCTATTGAGCAACTTGAGCCTCTGATAAAACCAAGTACCAGCGCTGCATTTGATTTCATTCTAGCGAATCTTTACTTTCAAGAAGGGAACCTAGAATTGGCAGAGAAATACTACAAAGCCGCCGTTGTAAAATACCCAAACTTTCGCCGTGCCTATAAGAACCTTGGACTAGTTCAAGTACAGGCTGGTAATTTCAAGGATGCTATTCCTACTATCTCAAAGGCCCTCGAACTCGGTGAAGTAGACGGACGCGCTTATGGTCTCTTAGCCTACGGTTACCTAACCGAACAAATGTACTATCCAGCGGAGGCAGCCTATAGACAAGCTATCCTAATCCAACCTAAACAGAAAGATTGGAAGATTGGCCTTGCTCGCTGTCTTCTTGAGATGGAGCGGTACAAAGAAGCAGTTAGCATCTTTGAAACACTTCTAATAGAAGACCCCAATAATAGCGACTATTGGCTTCTTCAAAGTAACGCCTACATTGGGAATGATCAATCCTTGCGGGCGGCTCAGAATCTCGAAATCGTCCGCCACATGGGAGAGGCGGAACTTTCTAGCCTTATTTTACTTGGTGATATTTATATGAATAATTCTGTATTAGAGCTAGCTATGAGCGCTTACCAACGCGCTGTGGAATTAGCCGATTCAGACGATGCCCGCGTACTCTTGCGCGCCGCTAACGCACTGACTAGAACTGCGAATTTCGAGAAGGCTGCTGTTTTGATTAAAGATATTAGGCAGAACGAGTCAGTAAATCTCAGCCCTGACCAGGACCTCGAGCTGCTTAATCAAGAAGCGAAAATTGCCCGTGCTCAAGGCGATGGGGATACCGCCGTTGAAACGCTCAATAAGATTATTGAGCGTGACGCTTTAAACGGGGAAGCTATTATCGAATTGGCAAATTACTATGTGGATATGGACATGCTGCCTGAGGCGATCAATCGATACGAACAAGCCGCTAAGATCGAGGAATACGAGCGAGATGCTCTTATCGCACATGGGCAAACTCTAGTTCGTGAAACACGGTATAGCGAAGCACTCCCGCTTCTGAAACGGGCCCTCTTGCTTGAATCCGAGCCTAACCTAGAGGATTATATTGCTCGTGTAGAGCGTGCTGCTAATAGCCAAAGTTAGTAGAGTTCTAATAGTTCTAGTTCTTATACTAGTACTGTTAGCTTTTAGTAGCTACGAGATGGGAGGGAAACATTGCGATACTAATGATGAAGTCATGTAGACGGTGTGCGTACTCACCTAAATATTCTATGGCAGAATTTAATATTAATCAGCATAGTTTGTCTAAACTAGAGTTTAAAAACGAACGCACTAGCGATTCGTTTGCTGGTTGTTAAGCAAACTACAACTATACATTTTAAAACAGCGCTAGCTGGTCATCCTCGTCCGTTGTATCTGCTCCAGACTTTTCTTTCTGCATGCGTTTGCGCAGGAGGTTGTGAGAAGAGTCGTCAGCTTCGAGGCGCTCGAGGATAGTCTTGGCTCGGTCGATAACACTCGACGGCAGTCCAGCCAGTCGGGCTACTTGAATGCCATAGGAACGGTCCGCAGCTCCTTTGACTACTTGGCGAACAAAGACAATGTCATCATTCCACTCCTTGACTGCAACAGAGTAGTTGTCCACTCGCTTGAGTGTTTTCGCTAGCTGAGTAAGCTCGTGGTAGTGGGTTGCAAAGAGGGTACGGGCCCCACCCGTGTCGGCAGGGTGCAAGTGTTCGATCACGGCCCATGCGATCGAGAGACCGTCGTAGGTACTCGTTCCACGGCCTATTTCGTCCAGGATGACGAGGCTGCGTTCGGTGGCATTATTGAGTATGTTTGCGGTCTCGTTCATCTCGACCATGAAGGTGGAGTTACCACGCGCAAGTTCATCACTGGCGCCAACACGTGAGAAGATACGGTCGACCAAGCCTAGTTGGCAACTACGGGCAGGCACCCAGGCGCCGGACTGGGCCATCAATACGATGAGCGCAACTTGCCTGATGTAGGTCGATTTACCAGCCATATTAGGGCCCGTAATCAAGGCGATCTGCGGGGCTTCTTGGACTTCAGCGCAGCTGGATAGGCGGCAGTCGTTTGGCACGAAGGCGTGAGTACCGGCTAGGCCAAGGCGCTCGCCCCGCATCATTTGCTCGACCACGGGATGCCGACCTTGGTCTACTAGTAAGGTGTCGGACTGGTCTAATTGTGGCTTGCAGTAGTCCCACTCGCGCGCAAGCGCACTCCACCCGATAAAAACGTCGATCTCGGCCAAAGCGGCGGCAGTTTCCTTCAGAGGTTCGGCTTGTTCGAGAATGGCTTCGATTAGATCATTGAAAAGTGCTTCTTCTTGGGAGATAGCTTTTCCTTCCGCTTCTAGAATTCCTCGCTCTTGCTCTTTTAAGACATTGGTAGTGTAGCGCTCTGCGTTCTTCATCGTCTGTTTGCGCAGGTAGTCTTCGGGGACCAAGCCGACATTGCTCTTGGTCACCTCAATAAAATATCCGAATGCTCCGTTATAGCGGATACGGAGATTTTTAATGCCAGTGCGCGCCTGCTCGGCTAATTCAAATTCAGCCAGCCATTTCTGGCTGTCGCGTGTCAGACTTCGAGTATGGTCGAGCGATTCGTCGTAGCCGTCACGAATAGTTCCCCCGTCGGCAATATTCCCTGGCAACTCGTCGGCAAGTCCATGATTGAGCCTAGAACAGAGAGCTTCGAAATCATAAATACGCTCGGCGATAGCGGCCACTGCGGTGTCAGGAAATTCCATCAGGGCAGCGGCTATACTTGGAAGAGTTGCTAATGTGTCTCGCACGCCACCGAGCTCTCGGGGGTTTCGCATGCGATTCTGAAGGCGACCTAAAATACGCTCAATATCACGAATGCCCTTAAAAAGATTTTGTAACTCACTCGCAAGGCCGGGTGCCGTGACAAACTCTCCTACGCAGTCTTGGCGGCGCTGAATTTCTTCTAGGTCTAACTCTGGGGCGCAAAGCCATCGTTCTAGAATACGCGCGCCTGGCGCGGTAACTGTGCCGTCCATTGCCCCGAGGAGGGACCCGTGGCGGGAGTTTGCCGCCGACTTAAAAATCTCCAGGTTACGCAGGGTGGCTGGATCGAGCAGCAGAGTACGATCGGTGCTATATTCGGATATTTTACGCAGGTTTTCTGGTTTGGCGCAGAGTGTCTCTGTTGCGTAACGAATGAGCGCTCCGGCGGCACCAAGGGCAGGATGGTTTTTGTCGATACCAAAGCCTTCTAGGTTGAGCACTCCAAGTGCATCCATCACAGACTGGGCACCTGCAGCCTCGTCAAAATTATAATCTGGGATTGGACTTATTGTGCGTCCATCCCCGAGGTGAGTATAAAGCTCTTGGAAGCGCTGGTCTATGTGTGGCAGCGACCACTGCTTAGCAGCGTCCTCTGGCACAATTATCTCACACGGGTCAAAGCTCTCAAACGCGGCGAAGAGATTCTCTGGTTTTACATCTGAGGAAAGGAAGAATTCACCTGTTGTTAGATCGAGCCATGCGGCATGGAGTGCTTTCTTTCCTAGTGAGAGCGCCAGTAAGAAGTGGTTGTGTAGCGCATCAATTTGGCTGTCAGCTAATCGAGTGCCAGGAGTGATAATCCGGGTAAGCTGGCGCTTGACCAGCTTGCCTGCCTGAGGTGCTTCTACCTGGTCACAGATGGCGATTTTGACGCCCTGATCAAGCAACTTTTGGATATACCCATCCACAGCATGGAAGGGTATGCCGGCCATAGGCATACCATGGCGATGGGTGAGGGTAATGCCTAGAAGCTTGGCGCCTCTTTCTGCGTCTTGCTGGAAGATTTCGTAGAAGTCGCCTAAGCGAAACATGAGCAGCGTATCATCGGCTAACTTAGCACGGATTTCGTGCCATTGCTGCATCATAGGGGTCAATTTTTTGGCTTTCTCGGCGGGCATTTATAAGTGATACAAGAGATTACGAAGTCTAGATCAACACTGATACTAAAAAATAGGAAATGAGAATCTAAATCTGTTATTAATAGATAGTGGTAAGGGAAAAAATATCCGGACTTTCAAATCTAATGGGTAAGATAATTATTTATATTAGCTAAGGTTGTTAATTACAGCTTTTGAAAGATTACGAAAGAGGGAGATTGATCCTATGGCCGATGACTGCATTGCTATCCTTCTATGCCGCTTCAGTTGCAGTCTGTGCGTTACGAAAATTCAGGTGCACCCCCACTGGTGATACTTCATGGCTTGCTTGGATCCTCGCGCAACTGGACGACTATCGGCAGGGCTCTACAAGCGCACTTTGATGTGCATGCGCTCGACTTACGAAACCACGGGACATCGCCCCATGCCGAGGCGATGTCCTGGGTAGAGCTCTGCGAGGATCTGCAAGCTTACTTGGATGCTCATAGGCTCAAAAAAATTTATCTTTTTGGGCACAGCCTCGGCGGGAAAATAGCTATGCGCTACGCCTGCCAAAATCCGCTGTTTGTGACAAAGCTCGTGATCATCGATATTGCTGCTAAGGTGTATCCTCCGCATCACGATAACGAGTTCTGCGCCATGAAGCGTATACCGTTGGGCGAGCTAACCAGTCGCAAGCAGGCAGAAGAACTACTCGAGCCTCTGGTGCCAGACTGGGCAATGCGGCAATTTCTTTTAACTAATCTCGTTCGTGATACTATTACTCATGCATATAAATGGCAGGCTAATGTAGGCGCCCTCCACGCCAGTCTTCCACATATCAGGCTGAATTCTATCTCGGAGGACGACCGGTTCCCAGGCCCATGCCTCTTGGTCAGGGGTTCAAAATCTACCTTTATCGATGATGTCGACGCAGATAAGATGCGTAATTACTTCCCCCAGCTGATAGAAAAACTTATTCCTAGTGCGGGACATAATGTGCATGTGGAAAACCGAGCTGGTTTCCTTGCAGTTATTCATAAATGGTTATAAATATGTAAGTTATATTTAAATTTACTTATTTATATTATCTATTTCCTATTTTGTAGTACCGTCTCTAAATTTTTTCTCCTCCCACTTATCCGATGATCACCGCCACACAGCCTGAACTTGATACTGCATCTGCGGATTTTGATGAAGTGTACGCTCCTGTTAAGCCGTACCTCGATGAGCTCGACCTTTTCCTTCAATCTCAAGTAGCTGAGTTAGAGCCGGAGATACAGGGAGATGTTCGCTACGTACTGGGGCAGGGCGGGAAACGCCTACGCGCTATGTTAGTTGCATATAGTGGATGGGAGGGCCCACTAGCTGATCGCAAGGAGGCACTTATAAAACTGGGTTCTATTATCGAGCTAGTTCACCTTGCCACCTTAGTGCACGACGACATATTAGATGACGCAGACACGCGTCGCCGGCAAGAGACGGCATCTAGGAAGTTTGGGACTGGCGCGGCGGTGTTGATAGGGGATGTTCTATTCTCGCATGCACTTAAGCTAGCCGCAGAATTTGATACAAATGAAGTCTGCGGCTCGGTCGCGCGCGCTACCGCGCGCGTTTGCACTGGGGAGATTGCCCAATCTTACCGGCGCGGGGAGGTCAATTATAGTCGCGAGTTTTACTTTCGCGTCATTCAACTCAAGACCGCTGAGCTCTTCGAAGTAGCCACTAGGCTTGGTTCTAAGGAGGCGGGGTATTCTGAAGCATTTAGTGAGGCAGCCGGACTCTTTGGCCGCCATATTGGAATTGCCTACCAGATCTTTGACGACCTCGTCGACTTGTATGCAGACGAGTCAACAATCGGAAAGACCCTAGGAACCGATCTTAAAAAGGGTAAATACACGCTGCCAGTACTATTACTCTTTGAGAAACTCCCTGATGACGAAGGTGAAGATTTACTTGCCCGACTTAAATTAGGCGACCCCAGCGTGGCGGGTGATATTCGCTCGCGCTTGAAAGACTTTTCGATTTTTGAAGAGGTTGTGACTTGTTTCGATGCTGAACTTGCGAAAGCAACCGACGCCCTCATTCCTTTTGCAGAGCTCCCTCCAGTACCTGCGATGCAAAAGATCGCTCAGCTCGTTCGTGCGCAGCTACAGTCGATTGCGTAGTTTAGTAGTCCGATTATTATTACTAAATCAGCGCATCTATTGCTCTAGTAGCCTGACTAATCCGTACGTCTTCTTTGCCTGTCAATTCGGCATACGGTAGTTCTAAGCGATCAAGGGACTCTTTAAAATAGCCATGAAACTTTATTCGAGCTGAGGGACTCTCGCGCTGACCTGGGTCTGATTGCCATGGGATTTCATCGGGCAAGCAAAGCAGGTAGAGTGTATACTCTCTGCTGGTAAAGGCTTTCTCCACCCAATCGATCTCTGCGCTAAAATAGTGTTTTGCATAGAGAATAGAGGAGAGTAGGTTTGTGTCATGTAGCACGAAACGCTCAGCCTTTGGCAATACTGCATCTTCTGTTGCGATTTGCCCTCTAGCAATTAGATCCAGGTCTTCGTACTTCAGTTCGCGACTAATTTGATTCACGTATTCCCGTACGTATTCGGCTGTCCATGGCTCGCTATAATGCTCTGAGAGTGCTTTAGTAAGCGTACTCTTTCCAGTGCATTCAGCACCTGTGACTACGACGCGTTTCATTGAGTTTTTTGCAGATCAGTTTAGAAGGGTGCGCCATTGCCGCCATCCTCTGGTCGCTAGCACAGCAAAAGTACTAAAGAGAATCACCGTGGGCCATAAAGAGCCAAGGGCGAAGATAGTGAGATACACCAGATCACTAATAATCCAAAAGATCCATGTTTCGATTTGCTTGCGCCCAAGCATCCATTGCGCTGTAAAGCCGCAGCAAGTTGCGAATGCGTCGAGATAGGGATAATTAGCGCCTCCGTATTTGGCAATTAAGCCTCCGAAGATATATGTGCCTATGGCAATGAAAGCAGCTATTAGGGGCCAGTGGTTTGGCGAGGTGCGCGAGACGCGGAGCGGCTCGTTGCTACCAGCTAGCCTTGTCCATTTCGCCCATCCGTAAAACGCTAGACCAATAAAGGCAGCATTCATGAACATGAGCGCTGGGAGTTCAAAAGTGTAGCTGATATAGACATAGCAAGCGTAGCAGGTGATAAAGCAGGGCCATGCCCAGACCCTCTCTTTTATGCTGAGCCAGACGCCAAATATGCCGGCCGTCATGCCGATCCATTCAATAAGCGAAGTAGCCGCGAGCTGATGAATTAAGGTGTTCAAACTTTCTAGTCAGCGTCGTAGACCCTCACCTGATTCCATTTCTCCTTGTGCCCCGCGATGAAGGTTTGGTGAATGGGGTCTTGCTGGTAGGCATCGTGAGCTAGCACGTCTTTAAGAGTGACACTCAGGCAGAAATCATAGTCTGAGACTAGCACAGGGCGCTCGGACACGGCAGCTGGGCTGCCGATGTGTACGCCCTCAGCGTGCTCGATCTTTTTGAGACTTTCTAGTCCTAATCGAAAGTCTTCGATCTGTTTCGGATCGAGGTCTTCACGCAACCAAAAGAAAACGTTGTGAATTAGCATTATGGACAGAGAGATTAAAGTGTATCCTCGATTATCTTACGTAATTCACGATGATCACGGGCAACGGGAAGATCAGGACGTTCGGTGATTAAGCGCTCTGGTGGACAGTAAAGCGCTCGATCGTCGGCGACATCAATCATACTAAGATCATTATAAGAATCTCCCGCAGCGAATGTAGTAAAGTTTAACGCTTTAAAAGCTTCGACCGCCTTACGCTTATGATCCGCTAGGCGGAGAGTGTAGTCAGCGATGCGACCTGTATTATCAACAACAAGATCGTGACAAAATAGGGTAGGATGGCCAAGCTTTGCCATAAGCGGGCCAACAAATTGCCGAAAAGTGTCGGAAAGAATAACTAAGCGTGTCTGCGATCGCACCCAATCGACGAATTCTGGGGCGCCAGGAAGCGGGTCTAGTGAGCAGATTACATCCTCGATGTCGGCCAACTTAAACCCCTCCTTATCTAGAATGTCCAGGCGGTAGCGCATGAGGACATTATAATCTGGCTCATCGCGCGTCGTGCGCTTGAGCGCTTCGATCCCAGTCTTCTGCGCAAAAGCGATCCAAATTTCTGGGATGAGCACCCCTTCTAAGTCCAGACAAACTATATTCATACCCATTAAGACCGCGAGAATCTTACTTAGAGTCAATCCCGTAGTACTGCAGTACACTCTTGCCTGTCGGCGACGGCTTCTTCAATTTAATAATTTTTCGTGGACGAGTTTTCAATTTATAGCTCAATTGGCGGAAGATTTATCATTTTATAAAAACACTGGTCTCATGATCACTTCCATTCTTAAGAAATTCTCTGGCCGTCACTACGGCAGGTACCTCAAAAAGTGTCAGCCTGTAATTGAGCGCATTAATGCCATCGAGCTTGAGTATCAGTCGCTGAGCGACGAACAACTCAGGGCCAAAACGGCTGAATTCATGAAGCGCAATCAAGAAGACGGCGAGGATCTCGATAATCTTCTTCCGGAAGCTTTCGCCGCGGTAAAGAATGCCGCTCGTCGTATGTGTGGTAAAAGCTACGATGTCTGCGACCATCAGCTGCCTTGGGAAATGGTGCACTACGATGTTCAGTTCATCGGGGGCATCACGCTGCACGAAAAGCGCATTGCCGAAATGGCCACCGGGGAGGGAAAGACGCTCGTTTCGACCTGTCCGCTCTATCTGAATGCACTTACAGGTCGTAACTGCCAGCTCGTTACCGTTAACGATTACCTTGCTCGCCGAGACTCTGAGTGGATGGGCCACCTCTTCCGTTTTCTCGGACTCACGGTAGGATGTATACAAAATAGTATGGACCCGCAAAAACGCCGGGAGATGTACAATTGTAATATCACCTACGGTACTGCTTCCGAGTTCGGATTCGACTACTTGCGTGATAACGGCATGACAAGCCGCAAGGAAGACCAGGTTCAGCGGGATCATTACTTTTGTATAATAGACGAGGTGGACTCGATCTTGGTCGATGAGGCCCGGACTCCCCTTATTATTTCAGGCCCTATGCAGGATGATAACCCGCTGCCTTTTCATGAAGTTAAGCCTGTTATTCAAAAGCTTTTTTCCAAGCAGCAGGCTTTTTGTAATCAAATTGTCCTCAACTCTAAGAAGGTACTTGAGGACGAAAGCTCTACTCCAGAGGCCGCAGACGAAGCAGTTTCAGGGCTCTACCAGGTTAAGCTAGGCATGCCTAAAAATAAGCAGTTCCACCGCTTGAATGAGGTGCCATCTATTCGACGGGCAGTCGATAAATTTGACCTTGAGATGGCCAGCGACTTTAACAAGGAGCGGCGCTACGCCTTAAAAGAAGAGCTTTACTACGTGATAGACGAGAAGCAGCAACAGGCTGATCTTACCGAGAAAGGCCGCACTTTAATGAGCCCAAAGGATCCAGATGCCTTCATGATCCCTGACCTTCCTACTCAGTTCATAGAAATCGACAAACAGGAGGGTCTCTCTACTGAGGAAAAACAAAAGGCTAAACTCGAAGCGGAAAATCTTTCCCAGAGTACCAGTGAACGTATCCACTGCATAAGTCAGTTATTGCGCGCCTACAGTCTCTACGAGCGCGATAAGGAATACGTACTGCAGAATGGGAAGGTAAATATTGTCGATCAGAATACCGGACGTGTAATGCCTGGTCGCCGCTGGTCTGACGGCTTGCATCAAGCGATTGAGGCTAAGGAGAATTGCGCGATCGAGAAGGAGACAAAGACTTACGCTACAGTGACTATTCAGAACTACTTCCGCATGTACGATAAGCTCTCAGGCATGACTGGAACTGCAGAAACCGAAGCTTCTGAATTCAACGAAATCTACGGCCTCTCCGTAATGGTCATACCAACGCACCAGCCGAATGTCCGCGTGGACATGAACGACGCAATTTATAAGACCCGCCGTGAGAAGTTTAATATGGTGGTCGGCCAAATCGAGAAAGCCAATAAGACAGGTCAGCCCGTCCTAGTCGGAACTGCTTCGGTTGAGGCATCTGAGTTGCTCTCTCGCTTACTTAAGCGTAGTCATATTGTGCATAGCGTCTTGAATGCAAAATTTCACGCCCAGGAGGCGGAGATCGTGGCACGGGCCGGGCAGAAATCTTCCGTTACTATCGCCACCAATATGGCAGGTCGTGGCACTGATATTAAGCTAGGGGAGGGCGTGGCCGATCTCGGCGGTCTTTTTGTCATTGGTACAGAACGTCATGAGTCACGGCGCATCGATCGCCAGCTCCGTGGGCGCTGCGCCCGTCAGGGTGATCCAGGGCTCTCCAAGTTTTTCGTTTCTTTAGAAGACGACCTCATGCGCCTATTTGCCAGTGCTGGCCCCATGAGTCGATTCTTAGAAAGATCTATGAAGGAGGGAGAAGATTTGTCGCACCAGTCGCTTGATTGGGCGATCGAAAACGCACAGAAAAAAGTCGAGCAGCAGAACTTTTCCATTCGTAAGCGACTGCTTCAATTTGACGACGTGCTTAACACTCAGAGAGAAGTAATCTATGGTTTGCGTAATGATGCTATTCATTCGGAAGAGCCTCGTCAGATTATTTTCGAGATGATCGAAGAAGAACTCGAAGAACGCCTTGATGCTGTCGAGGCCGAGAGGGGCACTGATAGCGAGAACATAGAACGATTCCTCGGTTGGCTAAATACTTACTTTCCCGTCTCGCTTAAAGCCGAAGAGATCGAGGCGCTCGAGGCAGATGCTCAGCACGAGTACATCCTAGGCAAAATCAATGAGGCTTATGATCAGAGAGAAGAGTTCGAAGAAAAGGAAGCTCTCATAGGCCTAGAGCGCTATCTCATTATTCGCTCACTTGATCGACGCTGGCAGGATCACTTAACTGAGATGGAAGAGCTTCGCCGTAGCGTTAATTTACGTAGCTACGGGCAGAAGGATCCGCTCAACGAATATAAGAGTGAAGCCTACGTATTCTTCCAAGAGCTAATGGCTAATGTCCGTAGCGAGATCTGTAACTCTGTCTTCCGTAGTGCGACCAGCGCCGAAGCATTTAATGATATGCTCTCTCGTATGTCCAAGGTCGCTCAAGTAGCAGGTCCTGGTACAGGTAGTGGTCAAAGTGTGGGCGCACTTGGTGCCGCCGCTGCTGCTGCGCCGAGTTCTGGGGAGCAGAAGCCAGTCGATTTACCTAAGATAGAGCCTATACGCCGCGAATTGCCCAAGATTGGTCGTAACGATACAGTGACGATACGCAAAGGACCCGAGGAAAAGACGATTAAATTTAAAAAAGCCGAGACCTTAATTGAGAATGAGGGATGGGTCCTCGTGCAAAACTAAATAGTCTCTACGATGGAATCGGCTAGCCCGTAAGCAATTGCTTCGTCGGCAGTCATGTAGAAGTCACGATCCGTGTCCTTTTTTATCTTCTCTAGTGACTGCCCTGAAGATTCGGCGAGGATGGCGTTGAGTTCGTCTCGGAGGCGCTCCATTTCTTGAGCTTGAATATGAATATCTACAGCCGCTGCTATCATCTGTCCTGAAATGAGAGGCTGATGAATAAGAACCCGAGAATGAGGATATAAAAAACGCTTACCCTTGTCTGCCCCACAAAGAAGAATCGAACCCATGCTGGCAGCCATACCAGTAACTATTACTTTAATTGGCGAGCTGATGAGTTTCATTGTATCATAAACTGCCATGCCTGCAGTAATCGATCCGCCTGGGGTATTAATATAGAAAGTTATCTCCTTGCCTGGGTCACTTGACTCTAAATAGAGAAGTTTCTCCGTCACATCTCGGGCTGATTTGTCAGAGACCTCACCCCACAAGAAGACTTTACGCTCCTTTAGGAAGCTGTTGTCGATCTTGACGGGTGTTTCTTTTTTGTCTTTGGAACTGTCTTTTTCTGCCATCTAATATGTATGGGTTATAATGTATAAATGTATAAGAGCAGAGCTTAGATTTGTTTCAAGCTGAGATTCGAATAATATTTCTCGAAATAGGAGATACCCAGACTATTTTCGGCCCTCGATTTTTTCAACGCGGCATTGATGACGCCCACCTTCAAATTCTGTGTCGAGCCAAATACCTACAATTTTTAGGGCTAAATCCTCGGGCACAGGGCGCGCACCGATCGCTATACAATTCGCATTATTATGTTCTTTGGTCATTTGTGCCGACCATTCATCCCAGCATAGTCCGCAGCGAACACCTTTAACTTTATTCGCTGCTATGGCTTCGCCGTTCCCAGATCCGCCAAGTACGATTCCGTAGTTGGATTTGCCGGATGCCACAGCTTCTGCCGCAGGGCGTATAAAGTCGGGATAATCACAGGAGGCCTCAGACTGACAGCCGTAGTCGATTACCTCATGACCACGGTCTTCCAGAAATGCGATAATGGGGGCTTTCAAGGGAAAGCCTGCATGGTCTGTACCGATTGAAATTGTCAGCTTTGAGCGATTCATTCTATGATTGATACAACGCAGTATACCTACCCAGCAAGTGTATTGTTCAGAAGCTACGTCCTCAGTCGTGTGTGCCCACGAACTAATTCGAATAGTACGATAGAGACAAGGATCAGAACCATCCCTGCTATCCCTACGCTCGACGGGGTCGAATGACTAAGAATGGCATATCCAATGAATGGGGCAAGAGTACCACGTAGCCCAGTTAGCGCCATGTGAATGCTCATATAAGAAGAAGCCTTTTCTTCTGGGGCAATTTTAGTTACCCAGAGGCTCCAGAAGATACGACCTCCCCCGAAGGCCATGCCTTGAAAAGCCATAGCTAGTGCTAGAATGTAAATATTGGTCGTAAAGAAAAAGCACGCGATACTGGCGAGAAAGAATATATTTAGTAAGTTCCTAGTGCTCACAAAATGAAGGCGGTCGAAAAAATACCCCCACATTTTAGTACTTAGTATGCGAGCTACCGAGGGTACGACTAGCATTAGAATTGCAATGCTAGTGTTACTCGCATCGACCCCATAGGCTGGATCGGCAAGATACTCTACACGAATTGGAAGAGCTATGAGATTACCTAGCCCAAGAAGCATCCAGCTCCCTAGGAGGAATCCAAATAGTCGGTCTTCCCAAATAAGGCGAAAATTCTGCCAGGGATTACCCACGTGCTTGCGAGATAGCTGTCTACTGGGAATCTTTACGCAAGCTGCGGCGGATATGACGGCTGCCAGAGCCATGCTAATGAATATCCAGTGGTAGACCCCGATCTTTTGGTCTAGGATTCGTCCACCTAGAAATGCGAATCCAATCGAGAAAAGCGCAGTTAGAACAAAAGGCCAAGTCATGCGTTCACCACGCTCGGTAGACGCATAATTACTGGTATAGATTTGCAACATTAGAGGGCCCTGTTGGACAGCAGCGACTTGGCTCATGACTACAAATAAAGTGAAGAAAAATAGCGACTGGGCTAGGCTCGCCCCAACTAGCAAGAACGCAGCTAGAGCAAATACAAAAGTGCAGGCCCGGCTCGGTGTAGCACGAAGGTTAGCTGCCAAATATAGCGTCAGCGGAGTGAGCAGAAAGCCAATCGGTGCTGCCCCAGCAATGAAGGCTTTATAAGTATCGCTCGCATCGAAGTATCGAATCGCAATAACTAGTGCAAACGTCGCCCAACCGGCCTCAAGGATGCCAGCAAAAGGCGCGCGTAGTAGATCCTTTCTATAGGTTTCGGAAGCTAGCTCCGAAGATGAAGAGGGTGATATCTGATTCCCAGACCGGTCTACTTGCTCCATTCTAGCATACGTTTGATAGGGGCGTAGGCTTCTCGACGAATCTCTTCGGGCATCTCGATTTGGGGTGACATTGTCTTTAGGCAGTCACGCAGTTTCTCAATAGTATTCATCTTCATAAAACGGCACTCGTTGCAGGCACAGGTATCGGTCGGACCAGCTATGAAGGTTTTATTTGGAATTTCGCGTTGAAGTCGGTGGATCATTCCGGGCTCGGTTACGATGATAAATTGCTCCGCTTGATTGTCCCGGCAGAAGTCTATCATTTTTTCGGTACTACAGACCTCGTCAGCATTGTCGCGTACAGTCTCAACGCATTCTGGGTGTGCTACGACTAGGGCCCTAGGGAACTTGAGCCTCAAGCGTTCGATCGATTGCTGTGTAAAGAGTACGTGTGCATAACAGGATCCTGGCCATAGTTCCATGGGACGGCCCGTTTGCTTACTCACCCACTGACCGAGATTCTGGTCTGGAACGAAGAGAATATCGCGATCCTCAGGCACCTGCGCGACGATCTTCATGGCATTACCACTTGTGCATATCACGTCAGCTAGCGATTTTACGCCAGCTGAACAGTTGATATACGCGACTACGTAAACGTTAGGATTTGCTTTCTTGTAAGCCGCAAGTTTATCAGCCGGGCAGGAGTCGGAAAGGGAGCAACCCGCATCCATATCAGGGAGGAGTACGGGCTTACTGGGATTTACAATCTTGGCAGTCTCGGCCATGAAGTGTACTCCACAGAACACTATGCAGTCAGCGTCGGCTTCCTCGGCTCGGTAGGCTAAGCCTAGCGAGTCCCCCACATAGTCCGCTACTTGTTGAATAGAATCGTATTGGTAATTATGTGCGAGTATCACAGCATTTCGCTCTTTTTTCAAGGCCATGACCTCCTCCTGAATCGTGGTAAGCGGCTCTTCACGCCCCAGCTTGGGAGTGAAGACGATTGGTTCGTAGTTGAGTGTCTCGGTAGCCATACAGTGTATGAATTGGAAAAGTAAAGGTCAGATGCATCGCCTAGGAAGTCAAGCAGTCGAACAGGGCAGTGCCTTGCAGGGATCATACTTCTCGGGCTATCTGTTAGCATTTAACTACCAAAACCAGCACTTTCAAAAAGATGGGCTATTTTTATTCTCTTTGAGTAATTCTTAGGATATCTTTAATAAAACTAATAGCATATTAGCGCCTGTCCGATGTGTGGTACCTTCACCAGTAACAAGTCATGCCAGAATTAGATACAGACAATAAAGCCTTAATAGCCGTGGCTGGAGCAAGCGGTTTTGTCGGGTCGCATCTACGCTCGCATCTCCAAAGCGACTACCGATTTCGCGCGCTTACTCGGAGCACATCTGTGGCGAAGTCACATGCCAATGATTTAAATACTGAGTGGAAATGTTGCGATTTATATTCCCTGCCCAAGGTCTCTGAGGCGTTGAAAGGTTGCGACTACGGGATCTACCTCGTCCATTCTATGGCCCCTTCTAGTCGCTTGGTGCAAGGTAGCTTTGAGGACACGGACCTTATTTTGGCAGATAATTTTATACGCGCGGCTGAAGCTGCTGGACTTAAGCACGTTATTTATTTAAGCGGATTGATGCCCGGTACAGAGGGACCATTTTCGCCTCATTTGAGTAGTCGACTGGAGGTGGAGAACGTGCTGCGGTCTCGATCCGTTCAGATCACTGTATTGCGAGCGGGGCTTATTTTTGGTCCCGGTGGTTCCTCATTTTCTTTGCTCATAAATCTTGTTCGGCGCTTGCCTGTTATGATTCTCCCGCCTTGGGTGCGATCTAAGACACATTCGATTGATATTGAGAATGTCTGCCAAGCTTTCGAGCTTTGCCTAAAAGATAAAGAGCTTCCGGGTGGGACCTATGATCTAGGAGGGCATACGCCTATGACCTATTCGGATATGATTCGTCGCACAGGCAAGCTACTTGGAAAATCGGCTTGTTTCATAAAGTTTCCCTTGAATTTCTTCGGACTTTCCAAGCACTGGGTCTCTATTTTTGGAGATGTACCACCTGCACTAGTCGGGCCCTTATTAGAGAGTTTGCAGCACGACTTAGAAGCACGACCAAATACCTTAATGGACAGGCTAAAAAACCGCTTTGTCTCTTTCGAAGATTCTTTTAAAAAGAGCGTGGATGGGACCGGGCAACCAAAGCCAAATCCTAGGCTTTCAACGCAAGCGACCGATCACAGGCTGATGAAGCGCGCGCGCCTTGTCCGCTCTGTACAACGCATGCCTCTGCCAGAAGGCTGGAACGCTCATGAGATAGCCATGGAATATGGGGAGTGGTTAAGCCGTCGATTTGGAGGGCTCATAGGAGCAACGAGGGATCAAGAAGGTGCCATCTTTTTAACCTTAATGGGTAGACGTGTAGTATTACTTAAGTTAACTCCGACCCCGTATTCTTTGGGTGGAAAACGCCGCTGCGCCTTCTACATAACTGGTGGCTTACTTTCGAGAAAAGTAGATCCGCCAGGGCGTTTAGAATTCCGCCTATTTCCCGAACAAGGTTGCTTAATTGCTTCCATCCATGGGTTCGCTCCAACTTTGCCGTGGTGGGTCTATGCGATCACGCAAGCAAAGTTACACCTGCGCGTCATGAGAGCATTCGCTCATCACTTGTCTCGCCTGCAAGCGAGGGCTTAATAAAGAATACAAGTTCAGGAATCCGAACAATGAGCAGGCTACTTTTGTAGAAGGATCAGATCTGCGCGCCGGTCTACACCAGACTCAGCTTTATCAAGATTTGCTAAAGCTTCTAAGCTACCTTTAGAGAGTTTTTCGATACGCTGCGAGGCAATGCCAAGGGTTCCTAAGTAATCACTAGCGCTCCCTGCACGGCGATCGCCCAATGCTAAGTTATATTCGCTAGTGCCATACCAGTCACAATAGCCTTCTACTAAAATATGGTCCTTGGGGTTTTGTTTTAGGTAATCGGCAGCAGTCTGAAGTTTTACGCGTTCGGTTGCTGCAATAGAAGAGGAGTCAAAGCCAAAATACACAGATGGAAGGACCCCTGTTACTTTAGTGAATTCTCCGTATTTATCTCCTGTCATCGCGTCACCATTTCCGCGGCGCTCTAGATTAGAACTCCAATCTTGCGTGCCGTTACCATCGACTATCACGCCATCTAGGCCCGTAACATTGGACCCACTTAGTTGTGTCGGAGCTTGTTTGGATGTACATGCGGATAGAAAGCAAATTGCTAATAATAAAGTGATATAAATAGGCGCGGTGTTTTTCATGAGCATACGTATGACACTCTGATTTGTGTCTCGCAAACATTTTTCTTAATTCTTCAGTAAAATCTATCTATAATTCCAATATCGTCGCATTGAGTGCTCATATCGGGCCGCAGCTACGTGTATGGCCTATAGTTTTACTGCCTTGGGGTAATTCTTAGATATATAGCTTCCGAGTAGAGGAGAATATGAACGAGCTGCTACTTATTTGGGAGTGCCATAGCTTGTGCTTTAAGCAGTTTAATAATGGTTTGTTCGTGCACCGTTATATTAGCCGATTTTAGTGCCAGCATCAAAGCGCCTGATACGGGTTCTAAATGTGGGGATGTTACTGCGTTCTCGAATCCATCCAAGCGAAGTGCAGTACAAAGGGCATCCTGAAAGTAGGGATTCTGCATTAGGCCCCCGCAAAGGCAGATAGTTGGCATAGGAAGTTCGAGCTTTTGACTTACGGTTTTTGCTAATATGCAGAGCTCTTGAACTGCTTCTCTCACGATTCGAGTAGCGAGCAGGTCACCGGATTGAGCCAAATCGATGACGATGGGTGCAATTCGCGCGCGTTCGTTACGGGCAAGTCCTTGATTGTGGATGCGTGTTTTAAAATCTGACATCCCTTCGATGCCCAAGAAGTGGACGACTGCGTTCATTAATGAACTTTTGGGTAGCCTGCCGTCGGTCTGTCTTACAAGCGCCCGTAAGGCTTCTAGTCCAATCCAACTGCCGCTCCCTACATCGTCTACAAGGTCTCCCCATCCTCCGCACTCGGCTGTTATACCTGCAGCATCGCGCCCGTAGGAAGAGGACCCAGTTCCAGCGATTAGTACAATGCCAGGTGCTCCCTTAAGGCCCCCTTCGAGCGCTATTTCCATGTCATGACCCACTGTGATTTTCGGCGATTGATTCTGGAAAAAGTCATGTGCTATCTTCAAAATTAGATCCTGATTAATCGGATCCGTTGCTCCTGCCACGCCGAAGTATGCCGCGTGTATTTTTGCTGTTCCAATAACGCTTACGGCTTGCCGAATTGCGCTAAGCAGATTCTCCTGAAGAGTTGATTTAGAGGCTGTCCTCGGATTACTGGGGCCGCTCAGGCCCCGACCAAATATTTGCCCGGAGGCATCGCACAAGAGTGCTCGTGTCTGGCTTCCGCCACCATCAATGCCTAAAAAGTACACGCTAAAACGCGGCCATGGTAAGCCTTGTTGATTGCTTGGCCGAATTCTTTAGTGCACTTTTTGATCGAAGCCTCTTTGAGAAGCCGACTATAGATATCTTTTGGCGAATTAGGCGCGGATCCTTTATTTTGCATATAATATTGATTACCTAATTCTAGACCTGAATCAAGTAGTAGCTTACATTCACAGATTCAGATGCGTACTGTGCAAGCTAGCATCCGAAATTCGCAAGTTTCAACAGTTTGATTCGCGCATAAAAAAGTCGGAGCCTGCAGTAGGCTCCGACTTAGCAAAATAGATACTCTGATTAGGACTTAGACCGTGCCGAAGATCGACTTCTCGTTAGAGCGGAGATCTTCGCATGCCTGCTGCATTCTTGCTGCCATACTCTTTTCGCCTTTCTTTAAATAGCTGCGTGGGTCGTAAGTTTTCTTATTTCCAACCTCTCCATCGATCTTAAGCACGCCTTCAATATTTTCGCCTATATGACTAACGATAGGGCGGGTGAAGGCATACTGAGTGTCGGTATCAATATTCATCTTTATGACGCCGTAATCAAGAGTTTCGCGGATATCGCTAAGGTCGGAGCCAGAGCCGCCGTGGAATACAAGCTCCATGAATGCATCCTCGCCGTGTTTGTCGGTGACCGCCTTTTGGCCGTCTCGAAGAATAGTGGGCTCAAGCTTAACTGCGCCCGGCTTGTAGGCGCCGTGAACGTTACCAAAAGTCGCGGCGAAGATGAAGCGACCGATTGGCTGGAGGGCTTCATAGACTTCCACCATATCCTCGGGAGTTGTATAGAGCTTCTCGATTGGTAGACCGGAAGTGTCATGGCCGTCCTCTTCACCGCCAACGCAGCCTGCCTCTACTTCGAGAATAATGTCCAATTCGGCGCATTCCTTGAGGAGTTCTTTGGAGAGTTGGAGATTTTCTTTTAGGTCTACGACCGAGCCATCGAACATGTGTGACTGAAAGAGCGGACCTTTACCTGCAGCAATACGCTCGCGGGAGGCTTCGAGCAGTGGCTTAAGGAATCCATCTACCTTCTCTGGGTGACAGTGGTCCGTGTGGAGGGCTATAAGGACGTCGTGCCTGCTCGCTAAAATGTGGGTTGCTTCTGCTAGAACGATTGCACCAAAGGCCGCATCCGCTACATTTAGACCGGAGGCAAACTGCCCTCCACCAGTGGATACTTGAATGATGCCGTCCGACTTCGCATCGGAGAATGCTTTGAGGGCAGCATTGATTGTTGTGAGCGAAGTCACATTAACGGCCGGATAGGCGTAGTTGCCCTTTTGGGCGGCGTCGAGCATCGCTTCGTATTGTTTTGGTGTGGCTACTGGCATCTTTTAATTAGTATATGTGTCTAGTTTATTTGATGGAGCGCATTTCTTAGGAATGCATTGATAATGTACTTAAAATCTCTTCTGGCATTTTTTTCAATCTTCTATTTGCGCCCAATCTAATCTCAGCCTTCACTACTTGCGTGGACTTTAAGGTAAACAGTGAGTATTCACCCCAGGGGGATCAACCCGAAGCGATTAGAAAGCTAGTAGAGTCAGTGCGCTCAGGTAATCGTTATCAAACTCTACTAGGGGTGACTGGTTCGGGCAAGACTTTCTCCATGGCCAATATGATTGAAGAGTTGCAGCGCCCTGCGCTCATTATTTCGCACAATAAGACGCTAGCGGCACAGCTTTACTCCGAATTCAAATCTTTCTTTCCCAATAATGCCGTCGAGTATTTCGTTAGTTATTATGACTACTATCAGCCGGAAGCCTACATTCCCCAAACCGACACTTACATTGAGAAAGATTCGTCCATTAATGAGGAGATAGAGCGCTTACGAATTTCTGCGTCATCTTCACTAATAAGCCGTAACGATGTCATAGTCATCGCGAGCGTTTCTTGCATTTACGGTCTCGGTTCGCCCGAAGACTTTAAGGCTATGATGATCCCGCTTAAGGCTGGTTTAGAGATCTCCCGAGATACATTTTTAGAACAACTTGTCTCTACGCTGTATGATCGTAATGATATAGATTTTAAGCGGGGGACTTTTCGAGTGCGTGGCGATGTAGTCGATGTTTATCCTGCCTATTTGGAATCTGCCATACGCGTAGAATTCTGGGGCGATGAGCTCGAAAGCATCCGCGAACTCGACCCACAAACCGGAGCAGTTGGCGATACTTTGGAGATATTTAACCTCTATCCAGCCACGCAATATGTCACGCCTAAGGAAAAGATTGATTCCGCAATTGTTGGTATTCGCAAAGAATTAGAAGAGCGCATCGCTTACTTTGAGTCGAGGGATATGCTTCTAGAGGCGCAGCGAATTCGTATGCGTACCGAGTACGACATTGAGCTACTGCAAGAGATGGGATTTTGCACAGGGATAGAGAATTATTCTCGTTATCTCTCGGGGCGTAAGCCAGGAGAACGCCCATTTTGCCTAATTGATTTTTTCCCAAAAGATTTCCTACTATTCGTAGATGAGAGTCATGTTACATTGCCGCAAGTGCGCGCTATGTATAATGGTGATCGAGCCCGGAAGGAACGCTTGGTCGAATACGGCTTTCGCTTACCCTCGGCCATGGATAACCGTCCGCAGAAGATCGAGGAGTTCGAGATCATTACTGGACAGACTGTCTATGTTTCAGCAACACCAGCGCAGCACGAGTTTGACGTCTCGCAAACTATTGCCGAGCAAGTCATACGCCCCACCGGACTAGTTGACCCTGAGATGGAGATTCGTCCAATAAAGGGACAGGTTGAAGATTTCATAGGTGAGGTTCGCATGGCCGCTAAGGCTGGTGAGCGCACTTTAGCTACTACACTTACCAAGCGGATGTCGGAAGATCTTACTGACTATCTGCGTGAAGCCGATCTAGAAGTGGAATATTTGCATTCCGATATAGATGCAATCGAACGAGTAGAGATCCTTCGTCGCCTGCGTAAGGGCGACTTTGATGTACTCGTAGGTGTTAATCTTCTGCGTGAAGGTCTTGACCTTCCCGAGGTAGCACTAGTTGCCATACTCGACGCGGACAAAGAAGGCTTTCTTCGTAGCGCGACCAGTCTGATTCAAACTGCTGGGCGCGCTGCGCGCCATGTGAAGGGGCGGGTTATTTTATATGCCGACGTTATTACCAAATCGATCCAAAAGACTTTGGAGACAACAGACTATCGGCGTGAAAAGCAAATAGCTTATAATCAAGAGAATAATATTACACCTGTAAGTGTGACGAGAGCGCTCGAGGATAGTCTCCATGCGCCTGGTAAAAGCCAGGAGGACGACGAGGATACGAACGCTGGCTCCTCATCCGATTCTAGCGACCGCGACGTAGCCTCCGTGATTGCTGATATGGAAGAAGAGATGCTCGAGGCAGCCCGCCAGTTGCAGTTCGAGAAAGCTGCCATGATTCGCGACCAGATCGAGACTCTACAAAGTGGTCAGCATGGTGGTGGGTCATTGGGCGCAGCCAAGAGTAAGCCTAAGAGAAAACGCAAATCTAAAGCTGTCTATAATGCCAAGGGGTTGCCGCGGAGGAGATAGTAAGTTATATTTGAGATGGTTGATACGGTTGAGGTGGTTTAATTTAGCCTACTTCGCTTCCTCTTTCTGGTCTAGTTCTTCTTCGCTACTCCCAGTCAAAGACTCACCGGCTTTAGGGTGCACTTTTTCCATAATTAGCTGTGTGAGTTCTCCGGCCAGCTTCGGAGTTTCTTTAAGATGCATCTTTGCAGCTTCGCGCCCTTGTCCAATCATCTCTCCTTCATAGGCCACCCAGGAACCCTTCTTTTCTAGAATCTTGTGTTCGACGCCTAAATCAACGAGCGAACCTGTGTGAGAAATCCCTTCATTATACATAATGTCGAATTCACTTTCGGTAAATGGTGGAGCAACTTTATTTTTGACGATTTTAATGCGAGTGCGATTGCCAACGACCTTACCGTTGCTTTCTTTTATCTGCCCAATTCGGCGGATATCCATTCGGACGGAGGAAAAGAATTTAAGGGCACGGCCACCAGGCTGCGTCTCGGGGCTGCCAAACATGACGCCGATTTTCTCGCGGATCTGATTAGTAAAGAGTACCACGCATTGTGATTTGCTAATTGCAGCGGTCAGGCGACGCATTGCCTGACTCATCATGCGGGCCTGCAAGCCGACTGTCGTGTCGCCCATTTGTCCGTCTAGCTCATTCTTAGAAACGAGTGCTGCCACGGAGTCGACCACAATGATATCAACAGCATTGGAGCGAATTAGTGTCTCTGTTATGTTCAGAGCGTCTTCACCGCTCTCAGGCTGTGCGACCATTAGGTTGTCGAGATCGACACCAACTACTTTAGCATAGCGAGGATCTAAAGCGTGCTCGACATCGACAAATACAGCATTTCCACCTTCTTTCTGTGCTTGGGCGATGGCGCTAAGACAGAACGTGGTTTTACCAGAACTCTCGGGACCATAAATCTCGCAGATACGACCGCGGGGTAGGCCGCCAGTACCAAGGGCTATGTCAATGGCTATAGAGCCGGTGGAGATGACATCGATCTCCATCTTTGTCGCTTCTCCTAACCGCATAAGAGCGCCGGGGCCAAATTGTTTATTAATGCCAGAAATGGCGAGGTCTAAGTTTTTACGGTCTGCTTCCGCGTTACGCGCAGAGCGTTCGGTCTTCTGGATTTGTGCTTTTGCGGCCATGGTGTAGTTATGTGGTTAGTAATTTATGATTTTTTATTTAGATTGTGTTACGGAATCCACTTGGCAAGTATAAATGATAATTTGTTCACTACTTTTCTCCCAAGCTATCTAGTTTGGAAATAATTAGAAAACTTTGCAATTACCGAGATGTTTCTTTCTCGTTTAACTAGTATTACAAAGATGAGTACACCAGAATCCGAAGATTTTCAATCCAATCTAAATATGTCTGCCCGCGGACTACGCTATGCGCGCATTGCTGGCTGTGCTCTGGCGGCTGTTTTGAGCGTCGGGGGAATTACTGCGTTACTCAACGGGGAAGGAGTCTTTGAATTATTTAAGGGGGGCTATTTTATCGTCTATGCAGCTGTAATAATTTTGCCTTACGCGCGCATGAAGGACCTAGCCTGGAATCGATGCTACTTCTTACTTGCTGGTCTTTCGGCGCTTTTTGTTTTTCTTATGGTGGCAGTAGTTATATTTGCCTACATAGCTGCTGCAGACCGTGGTGAGCGGCTCGGCGTGCCGGGGTTTGAGGGCACGCTCATTTTTTTAGCTCTATTGCAGGTGCCGGTCGTGCTCTTTCAGCGTAAACCGGATCTACTGGATTAATGAGAAATTTATTAGAGAGTCGCATCCTTAATAATCCTGCTTTACCTTAGCAATAATGATGGGATACAAACACGTTATTTGGGATTGGAATGGGACTCTAATTGACGACACTAGGCTCTGCGTCGAGGTTCTCAATCGATTACTTAAACGCCGAGGACGCGGGCCAATTTCAGAGATTGAATATTGCGAAAATTTCGTATTCCCCGTAATAAAATTTTACGAATATCTTGGCTTAGACACGGACGAGAATAACTACGAACAGACGAGCCGCGAGTTCATAACTAATTATGAAGCGTGCTGGCTTGAGCAGTGTGTACTTCATAAAAATGCGAGTGAGGTCCTCCAGGCTATCTCAGCCCAGGGCATAACCCAGTCGGTACTCTCGGCCGCAAGACAGGAAACGCTCGAATTAGGTATCGCCCACTATGGGATAGGTTCGCACTTTATGGGTTTGGTGGGTACGGATAATATTCATGCGGAAGGCAAAATTGGGCGCGGCTTGTATTGGATTGAGCAATTACCTTGGTCGCCAGAGCAAGTCGTTCTAATTGGCGATACTTTGCACGATTTAGAAGTGGCTGAAGCAATTGGCTCTGATTGCATCCTCCTCTCGCACGGCCACCACACAGAACAGCGACTCGCCTCCACGGGTAAGCGTGTCGCGCATTCTTTGCGAGAACTAGAGGCCTTGCTTGAATCGTAGGGCGTCTTCGTCGAAGTCTATCAAGGCGACCCGAGTGGTCGGGCCTGTCATGCGTACAGAATAATTGTCTCCGATCTGGATTTTTATTTGGCCGCCTGGCATATGTACGGTAATGTCATTGTCGCAAAGACCAATTCGGTGAGCTACAGCTGCCGCGGCGCTGCTACTAGAGCCCGAGGCGAGCGTATAGCCCGCTCCACGCTCCCAGATCTCAATTTGAATGTTATTTCGGTCGATGATTTTGAGAAATTGCACATTAGTTCTATTCGGAAAGTTTGCGTGTAACTCAATGGCGGCCCCGTCTTTTTTGGCTTGTTTGGCGCTAATTTCGTCTTGTACGACCACGCAATGCGGATTTCCAATGTCGGCAATGTAGACGGTTTGTGTTTTCCCGTTAAAGCTTAGGTCTTGGCCTATACTTCCATTTTTTGGGTCTATGGTCTCGGTTGTGGTGCCTTCACCACTAAATTCTACTCGGCCCATATCTACGGTGATTGAATCGGCACACTCGCTGACTTGGCAGGTGACCAAGCCCCCGAGTGTATCGACAGTAAATGCATCGTGTTTGACGGTGCCAGAATCATGTAGGTAGCGGGCAAAAATACGTAGTCCGTTGCCACTTTTCTCCGCTTCGCTGCCGTCAGGGTTTATAATGCGTAGACCGAAGTCGGCTTTTTCTGTTTTAAGGGGGCCATATAAAATTCCGTCGGAGCCTAGTCCGAAATTACGGTGGCAGATCCGCACGATTTCTTCTTGCTCTGGCAAGGGGCCATCCTTCGGATCGAGTACTAGGTAATCATTGCCCAGCGCATGGTATTTTGTGTACTTCATTATAATTTGTAAAATTATAGAATTTACAGAGTTTTGCCAACACTGATCTGACTTAGATAAGAATTCTCAAAAATAAGATGCCCATTCAGATTATTGAAAGGCAGGTCTAGGCCTCAGTCGTCGAGCAATTCTTTTGGCATATCTTTATCACTGAGCCGTTCGATCTGTGCACCGATGGTGGCAAGTTTCTTTTCAAAACGTTCGTATCCTCGGTCTAGATGGTAAATCCGTTGAATCCATGTTTCGCCCTCAGAGGCCAGCGCAGCCAAGATTAGCGCGGCGGATGCCCTCAAATCCGAAGCCATTACCGGTGCGCCAGAGAGCCGACTTGCGCCTTTGATAATTGCGCTAGGGCCTTCAATGGAAATGTCAGCACCCATTCGTTGTAATTCGGGAACGTGCATGAAGCGGTGGGGATAAATACGTTCTGTGATTATTGAAAGACCTTCGGTTTGCGTCATTAATGCCCCGAGTTGAGCTTGTAAGTCGGTCGGGTAGCCAGGGTGCGGAAGCGTAATGACATCGACTGGTTTAAGCGAGCCCTCGTAAGGCAAAACACGGATGTTTTCTGGGCCGAGCTCCATAGGAAGGCCTGCCTCTTCTAACTTATCTAGGAAAGCACCAAGCAGTTTTGGGGCGATACCCTTAATATTTACCTCCCCTCGGGTCATTGCTCCTGCAATAATGAATGTTCCCGCCTCGATCCGATCGGCGATGATAGAGTGTTCGCAGCCATGAAGTTTTTCTCTTCCGGTAATAGTTAGCTCCGGACTACCGATCCCCTCGATTTGGGCTCCCATTTTGACGAGCATTTCGCAAAGGTCTACAACTTCAGGCTCGCAGGCTGCGCACTCAAGGCGCGTAGTCCCCGGAGCTAGTACGGCGGCCATCACTATATTAGCTGTGCCGGTAACAGTGCTCCCGCTGCGGCCACCGAGAAAGATCGGTCCTCCTTTGATATCACTTGCGTCGACGTGGACATATCCGTTTGAGATATCGACCTTACAGTTGAGCTTTTTGAGTCCTTTAATGTGGAGGTCAATGGGGCGCGGTCCGATGACGCAACCCCCTGGTATAGACACCTCTGCTTTACGCAGGCGCGATACTAGGGGCCGAGTAGGCAGACAGAGGCGCGCATTTTACGAACTAGTTCATAGGGAGCAATGTGCGTGATTGCCTTAGCTGTTATTTCCCAGACACCCGGCTCAGGTTGTATCGTATCCGCTCCGACATGACGCAAAATTTCTAACATGAAGCGCATGTCGCTTAAGTCTGGCACATTACGCAGTACC
>CABXXS010000002.1 GCA_902516225.1 Puniceicoccaceae bacterium
GAGTTCATTGTATCCATCCATCCACTTCCAAAGAAGGCCTGGATTATCGTGAAATAAAGGAATCGCCAGCAGAGGTAGAAAAAGTATGAGCAAATACGGGAATGCTGCAATACAGTGCTCGCACTGCCGACGAATAATAGTGGGCCATCGAGCATGAAAGACCCACCAAATTTGAATTAGAAATAGCATACCAACCAAAATGGAAAGCCAGAATCCTATTGCTATGAGCCAGCTTAAAATAGGACGCACTTCACTAACATTCCAACCCTGCTTAAAACCAAACAGTGAGATGGCAGTACCGATTACTCCAATAACAAGCGCTATAGTGCCTACTTTGGTTGATTTAGAATTAGATATGTTAGCATTCATAACATTATAAACCTAACAAATTGCGTTGAGCAGCTGTTAGTTCGCTTACACTAGCGTTCTGGGAGAATTGAAGAGCTCGGACATAAAGTACTACTGACCAAGCTTCTTCCGCAGACAAACGATCTCGGAGTCCATACATCAATCCTTTTCCATTCATGATTACATCATAAATATAACCATCTGCCTCGTTACGAAGACGGTCATCATGGTAACTAGCTGCCAGTACGCCATAGGGCTTAGTTACACCATTACCATCACCTGCAGAACCATGGCAAGATACACAGAAAATTTCATACTTTTGCCTACCCTTCTCTACTTGCTCGAAGCTAACATCAGTGGGCAAAGTACGTATAAAAGAGCCATCGGGTTGCTTTCCTTTGTTAAAGGCTACATCACCTAGTCGGCGGTCGACAAAATCCTCAGAAAACACATCATTTTGATTAAAATAATTTCCGCGAGCCACGGCACCACTTGGTATCGGACGATCATTACGACCATCGTCAAAAAATTCATTTTCAGCTTGTGGTTTGTAGCGAGCCTGACGGTCCATGTCCGGAAAGACCTCTAGTGGTGGTTTTTTACTAAGCGATCCACGGAACCCAAGGATCGAAATCGTTGCGACAATAGTAAAAACAAAGATAGCAAAAAAAATACGCATGATAATATCCTAAGCGGAGACCTCCTCTATGTCTTTTCCACCAATTTCCTCTAAAAATTGACGCGTAGCTACTGGATCGTACTGACCGTCGATAGACTCAATAGCGATTACTAGTCTATCGCCTGATACTTCCAAAAATGTTTCGCTATTAAAAAGTGGACTGTAGTGTTGTGGTAGAAAATTAGTGATAAACATACCACCTAGTGTACCGAATGCTGAGAGAAGGATTGTCATTTCGTACATTATCGGAAATGGAAAAACAGGACTAAAAAACGGCTGGCCACGAACAATCAGAGGATAGTCAAAAGCATTCATATACCAGACCATAACTAGGCCGAAAGAAAAGCCAGTAATACCGCCAATAAATGTAAAGATTGGCACTTTAGAACGTGGTTGCCCTTGTGCTTCAGGCATACCATGCACTGGAAAAGATGAATAAGTATCCCACTTTTTATAACCAGCATCCCTCACCTTTTCCGCCGCATGGAATAATGAAGGAGTGTCAGGAAATGATGCGATGATTCCGTATTTATCAGACATTAGTGGGGATCTCCTTGGCTATGATCGGTATGGCCATGCGGATCGGCAGCTGGCATGACAAATTTAACTTCCGCGATTGGCATAAGAGGCAAGAAACGTAAAAAGAGGAGAAAGAGCACTGTAAAAAGACCAAATGTACCGAAGAAGGTAAGTATGTCGACAATCGTGGGTGAATAATATCCCCAGCTAGAAGGTAGGAAATCATTAGCTAATGAGGTCACAGTGATTACGAATCGCTCAAACCACATGCCTACATTAATGAAGATCGACATAATCCACACAAGCGCTGCATTTTTGCGTACCTTCTGGAACCAAAATAACTGAGGCGTGAAAACGTTACAGCTGAACATCATAAGATATGCCCACCAGTATTGACCAAAAGCACGATTAATAAAGGCGAAGCTCTCGTATGGGTTCGCACCGTACCACGCGATAAAGAACTCCATGATGTAGGCATAACCGACTATAGAGCCAGTACCCAGGCATATCTTGCACATATTATCTATGTGGCGCTGTGTAATAAGATCATGTAATCCATACAGCGCACGCAGCGGTAACATCAGTGTGAGCACCATACCAAATCCAGAGAAAATAGCACCTGCCACAAAATAAGGGGGGAATATAGTAGTGTGCCAACCAGGTAGTACCGCTAGAGCGAAGTCGAAAGAAACGATGGTATGAACAGAGAGAACCAGCGGAGTAGACAACCCTGCAAGAACTAAGTAAGCCATTTCATAGTTACGCCAATGATTACCTGCATTACGCCAACCCATAGCAAAAATTGCGTAAAGATTCTTACGGAAATAATCCATGCCTTTGGCTAACGCACCGGCACTCTCGTAAGCATTCTTATTGAGTCTTTGTACTGCACGATCACGAAGAACTGCTAGATCCGGTATCATACCCATGTACCAGAAAAGCACGGAAACAGTACCATAAGTCGATACAGCGAATACATCCCACTCTAGTGGAGAACGGAACTGCGGCCAAATCGCGTTACTATTAGGAATTGGAAACAACCACCAAGCGAACCACACCCTACCAACATGGAACAAAGGAAAAACTCCTGCACAAACAACTGCAAAAATTGTCATCGCTTCTGCCGCGCGATTAATAGAAGTACGCCATCCTTGTTTTAACAGACAAAGTACAGCCGAAATAAGTGTTCCCGCATGACCAATACCAATCCAAAAAACAAAATTCACAATCGCCCAACCCCAATTTATTGGATTAGCCAAACCCCAAACACCTACGCCTGTACTAACTAACCAAACTAATCCGATACCAGTAAAAGAAGCAGTCATCAGTGCTACCACCATACAAACCCACCACCATAAAGGAGTCTTTGTTTCTACAACACGGCAAATTTTATCAGTCACCCAATTAAAATCGCGATTATTAGTGACAAGTGGTTCGTCCTTCAACTGGGCAGGCTGGACTCTAGCTAATAAAGCTGCCTCTGGTGCATCCAAAGAACTATTTTGTGTCGTGCTAGTCATCGGTATTAGATCAAAGTATCAAAATTAATGAGTAAGTGATGCCTCTTTAATGTGTGGAGAATGCTCCTCTTTACTGTACTTACCACTACTACCATAGCGCTCTTTATATTGAGCGTATGCGTAAGGCTTTTCATAAGCATCAGGCATCTTCGAATTTGGATTACGTAATCGAGCAAGATAAGTAGTACGTGGGCGCACGTTTAAGTAGCCTAAAACAGAATAATTACGGTCACTTGCCTTCATTTTCGAAACCTCAGAATTAGGATCAGAAATATCACCAAATGTTATAGCATCCGTCGGGCAAACTTGCTGACAAGCAGTCTTAATAGTCCCATCTTTTACTTTAATATTACCTGAGGCACCTGCTCTACGCTTCTGGTCTATTTTTGCTGCCTCTATACGCTGGGTACAGTAGGTGCACTTCTCCATCACACCTCTCATGCGTATCGTAACATTAGGGTTCTTTTGCATTTTATGCAGCTCCGGTTCATCCACAGGACCTAAAGGACCTTTGTAAAATTCACCGATCTGGCGCTTATTCCAGTCAAAGAAATTAAACCTTCTTACTTTATAAGGGCAATTGTTAGCGCAGTATCGTGTGCCAACACATCGATTATAAGCCATCGTATTTAGTCCCTGATTATCATGTACAGTCGCGTTGACAGGGCAAACCTGCTCGCAAGGTGCATTCTCACAATGCTGGCAACTAACACCCATGAACGAGACTTGTACGTCTTCTGGGATTTCCTCTTGGTCGTATTTCTCTGCAGAAAAATAACGATCTATGCGCATCCAATGCATTTCGCGACCGCGTAGTACTTGGTCTTTTCCAACGATGGGCGTATTATTTTCACTTTGACACGCAACGACGCAAGCAGAGCAACCGAAGCACGTATTCATATCTACCGCCAAACCCCATTGTTGAATATCGGGAAATTTAGCACGAGCCTCATCGCCCTTCCATACTTTTACATTGGGTGCAGGTTCCGCAAAACTTGGATGTTTGTACGCAGAATTACCACGATACTGACCGGTAGACTTATCTTGAAGAGTCTTACCCTCGTCCTTGCCGTAGTTTGCCGGTGCATGAGACTCAACTCCCATCTTAGTAGCAAAGTCCGGATGCTTAGCATAGTATTCAGCGGTACCTTCACGAACAATTGCGCGGCCCTCCATTGACCAGTGCTCTTGTGTGTTGGCGAGTTCATAGACCTCTGAAGTTAATTGTATTTTAGCACTTGTATGGGCTCCTGATTGTTTTGCGGTGCGCACAGAGTAAGCATTAAAGCCTACGCCCTGCCCTACGCGGCCTACAACTTTACGACCCATCCCTAGAGGTAATGCTACTGTGTAATTAGCCATTCCAGGAAGCACATGAATCGGGCCTTTGACCTTACGGCCGTTAAGATCAAGCTCGGCAACTACGGCTTGTTCTTTGCCACGCTTGAACTCAGCCTTGTTCGTTTGCAATGTACCCTTTGCCCCTTCAAAGAATTTACTATTCTTATTCATGGGCTTTTTGTTAGGGAATATTTGGATACCATCCCTTTTTTCCAATTCTTTAGCCAAACGTGGGCTCACAAGAATAGCATTATCCCAAGTAAGCTTCGTCATCGGATCCGGGCACTCCATCATCCAACCATTATTTGCATACCGGCCATCACCAGCATGAGAACTAGCTGTAAAAATGACCTCCAAGCTCGAGGCGCTTAACTCGGGTATCACAAGTTCACTGATATTTATCGAATTTATATAATTACCTGAATCGGCTAAAAAAGGGCTGAAGCTAGACCCTTCAAGTAGTCCATCGCTTAGGAATTTATTAAAGTCTAATCCGCCCTGAGCTTTAAAGGTTTCCTGTACTATTGAGTATGCGTCGCGGACTGCAGATCCACTAATAAGAGCTAGTACTTCCAACTCGTTGAAAGTAGGGAAAAGTGGCTCAATCATCGGTTGCACTGGAACGAGTGTACCGTCAAATGTCCTACCGTCACCCCAGCTTTCTAGGTAGTGGGATGCGGCAATTGTGAAGGTCGCTAGTTTAGCTGTTTCGTTTTTGTCGCTACCAAAATAAATACTCTCGCGGGCCTTAGCTTGGCAACTAACCCAATCTAAATTCGCCGGTGCATTATAAGCTGGATTGCCACCCAGCACGACCAGAGTTTTCACATTACCCTCGTTCAAACGATTTGCAGCGGCTTGTATGCCTAACTCTGCATCTGCTACCTCTACGTACTTTACCGGTGCTTCCAGCGCCTCATTAATTGCGAAAACAATAGCATGCGCAGATTTGGAGAGGCCATCACCTGCAACTACCAAAGACTTACCAGAAAACTCTATTAGATCGTTGGCACACTCTCGCACCCAATTTCGATCTACATCAAGAGACTTGCCAATCTTTTTGAGAGTATTTATTAACGCGCGGTCGCCATTCTTTTGCTCAAGAATATCCACTGCAATAAGCGCGGCGAAAGCGCCGATTTGAGCTGCGCTAAGTCTAAGGCGGTGATCTGCAGCAGCTCCAGTTGAAGACATTACACTTTCCACTGAATACAAGCGACTCATATCCTTCGCATCTTTTGAATCTTTTACTCTTCTGGCCTTAGCGTAATCACGTACAAAACTGGTGTGCCCATCAGAACTTGATAGAAAGTCAGCATCTAGTGACAAAACACGTTTGGCTTTACTAAAGTCAGGAATTGAGCGTAGGGATTTCCCGTAAACCGCCTTGGCAGCCTTCTCTGAGTTAGTTTTATCTATAGCAGCATATTCTGCCCACAAAGCCTTAGGGAATGTTTCTTTAATCGAAGCAGCAAGAAAAGCTCGACTAGGGGAAGTACTAGGCTCTGCTAAAAAAACAAGCGCTTCTCCTTGGTCAGCAAGATGAGCTTTATGAATTTCAGTAAGTCGATCTCGCACCCGACTAATGCTCACACTAGACTTGGTCGCTCGGTCAGGATCATAAAGGTCAAGAATGCTAGCCTGAGTGTACACAGTAGTCGCACCACCATAAGGCTTGTAGCTAGGATTTCCTTCTATCTTGGTTGGACGTCCAGAATGTGTTTCCACAATAACAGGAATATTGTCGCGGATGCCAGGTTGAGAGGAACTGTAATAAATGGGAATACCCGGAATAACGTTCTCAGGTGCCTTCGAATAAGGCAAAATAACTTGCTCTGGGCGACGGCATCCAGACATACCAAGACCAGCAAGTCCGAAAGAAGCAGCCATAACTTTCATAAATTGGCGACGGTTAACGCCCTCAATTTCGGATGCCCCTGAAGGAAACTCACGTTCCATCCAGTCCTTGAAAGCAGGCGTTTCTGCCAGATCGTCAAGGCTCTTCCAGTAGCGTGGGCCTGTGTATTCAGAATTTTTCATTACTTAAATATAATTTAACGGTGACAACCAGAGCAGCTTTGTGGTGGGTTAACTTTCCAGTCGTGAACGAATCCGGCAGCCATTTCATTAAATTCTTCAGTTTTCGGCCTCTCCCAAGCCAAATTATAAACTTCCTCAGGCGGACGTATATACTCTTCAGGATTTCGGTGACAATCTAGGCAGAAACCCATGCTAAGAGGTTTATCATGATGTACTACTTTCATTTGATCGACACGGCCGTGACATTCGACGCAGCTGATGCCTCGATTAACATGGACTGCATGATTAAAATATACGTAATCAGGGGTTTTGTGAATGCGGACCCAAGGAATGGGCTCCCCTGAAGCGTAACTCTCACGAACTGGAGCAAGGATAGGGTCGTCTTTACGAACCATACTGTGACAAGACATACAAACTTCGGTAGCAGGGACATTAGAGTGCTCTGATCGATCTACGTTTGTATGACAATAACGACAATCAATCTCTAACTGACCAGAGTGAAGCGCGTGACTAAAGGCTACCGGCTGTGTAGGAGCATAACCAACGCGAGTATATTTTGGAGTCGCGTAGTAGGTGAAACCCGCAATTACCGCTGTCTTTATCAAGATAACAGCAACAACTACTTTAATAGGAATCGTATTGACCCACTTGGGAAATACATTGGCCATGTCTTAAGTTTAATAAAAATATATATGTAAAAGTGTAGAGTTCTAGACTTTACGTTCTATAGCTCCTTTAGCTGCTTGGACACGCCGAAGAGCGGTATTGGGCGCACTTACCAGAGATGAATCTACTTTAACATTAGTACCTGATCTGGACGAGAAAGAAGATACAAATATAGCAGCAATTGCTGCTCCTGTACGCTTAAGGAAACCTTTACGATGAATATTAGAATCGTTATACATATTTATAACTATTCTAATTAATGTTTTTAACTAAAATGACAAATCATTTCGAGCAATATGTAGACGATTTTTCACCATGTTGCAATATCGATAAGTAGTAGAAATAATATGTATTAGCGCTTCTTAATATAAGAATTTTGGCTCACTGCTCGGTACATCACAAGAAAACTAGATATGAGCATAATTATAGATGCGATTACAGGTGTTAAGGCTCCTACTGCTGCCAAAAAAACTCCAACCAAGTTATACATAGCCGCAAAGAGCAAACTACCCCACAAGCGTTTGTGTATGGATCTTGATAATCTAATTGCTTCAGGAATAGTTGTTAATCGATCCGCTGATAAAATAGCCATGGCAGCAGAGCGCGCTAGCCCCACCCCACTGTCCATAGCGATCGATCCACTAGCAGCTGTCATAGCCGCCGTGTCATTGATTCCATCCCCTACAAATAATGGAAACTTTCCGTCCGCACGCGAATCAGCGACGTATTGAACTTTATCAGCAGAAGTAAGTCCTATTTCTAATCCGATTTCTTCTGGTAATTTAATATCTGGTGAAGGGTCCCCAGTTAAGACCCTCGCGTCAATATCTAGCCCGTTTAAGTCACAACAAACCTCGCTAACACCATTTCGAAGACGCTCGCGTAGTACAAAACAAAATACTAGTTCTTCGTCGTACCAAACAAAAATACGTTTGCCTCTTTTTTCATGCAGCTTATGGAGCACCTCCTGCATCGATTCAGACGTGTCATATAAATCCTCATCTCCTACGAGGACCTTTTTTGAGGTACCTCCATAATCTAAAAAGAACTCTATACCTGAACCTGGAATTAAGCGTAAATTTTTAATTTGGTCCTCAATAGATGTATTATTATCACCCAAATACTGGCTAATAGCACGGGAAACCGGATGCTTAACGCTGGACTGCGCCTGCACTATAGAGGAAATCAGTGCAATGCGTTCAATCGGTAGAGGTTCTTTAATCCAAGTATCCACCACTTGGAGACTTGATTCACTCAAAGTGCCAGTTTTGTCAAAAAATACCTGACGCGTTTGAGCCAAGGTATCTATTAACGCACCATCGCGACTAATTAAACCCATCTGTGCGAGGCGAAATAGCCCATGTGAAATTGCTACGGGAGTAGCTAAACCCAGTGCGCATGGGCAGGCTACTAGTAAAACTGCCATGCTATTTAATACGGCATCTACCCAAGTACCTGCTAGAAACCAAAACAATGCAGTACCAGCGCTTATTACTAATACTAGTGGAAGAAAGTAACTAATAAAGACATTCGCTTTTGATTCAAAGATAGACGATCGACCATCGGCAGAGTCTAAAGCATCTAAGATTTTATCCAATTCACGACCACCCAGTGTCTGCTCAACTTCGAGAATAAAACGGCTATCAACAGACCAAGTTCCTGCTCGCACTTTATCTCCAGGCTGGCGAATAACTGGCAATGGCTCGCCAGTCAAAGCAGTCTCTTCTACATAACCACTTCCTTCCAATATTACTCCATCCGCAGCAAAAGAAGCTCCTGGATCTACTCTAAGTAATTCTCCGACTGGTATATTGGATATATGTTTTTCCACCCACTGACCCGTTTCACTACGTACGATAGCACAATTGAAGCGATTTTTTAGTACTTCGCATTCTCGCTTGAGATTTGAGCGGGAACGTTCACCTAGTATCCTACCAAAAGTATAAATAGCTATGACTATAGCGATAACCTCGTAGAAGACATCTCCCCTCCCGCTTATAGAACCTGCAAGCGAACCTAAAAAGGCAGCCAATAAGCTCAGAGTAAAAAGACCCTCAATCGATATACGCCGCGCTTTTAACATCTCCCAAGTTGACACAAATAAAGGGGGCCCAAGCACACCCATAACTACCAATGCCGAGATTATAAGACCCCCATGTAAAATTAGATACGCGGTAGAGACAAAAGGAGGCGGTGTCATATTTAGCGCTAAGGAAAATACCATCCCTTGGCCTGTAAATACACACGCTACTGCAATGCGTAACCAATGACGAGAAGTCTTCAGATCCAAGTCCTCGCAATCTTCTGAAACAGTATGACAAGACATACAGGTCGATGATTTGTTCTCAGCGGCCATTAAAATAGAATAACATATAATTTACCGAATTAATATTTAGATGAATTAATTCGTAAAAATATAAATAATCGAAACGCTCTTATTTGTAAGGTTAAGAAACACGAACAATACACTACTATTTTGTATTGTTAAAATGGTGCGGGTAGACGGAATCGAACCGACGACCTCTGCGTGGAAGGCAGATGTTTTACCTCTAAACTATACCCGCGAAGAATAAGACAGAAGATGTCTAGTACTGCACCTTCAGGTCAAGTCAGGAATTCAATTCCTAACTGACGATGCACTAAAATTTTAGAAAAAGAAATAACGCATACTAAGCATTGAAGATGTTTCTATCGAGAAACATGCGCGGCATACAGGACATAATAAAAATTATTTTTGGCTCAAAAAATCTTCGAGCATCGCCTCAGTAAGAGCGCCACCTGCGTTGTGAGCGCGTTTATTCATCTTATAGTGCACTACTACCCCATCCATATAGCTATAAATATCATATGTATTACTCTCTTCGGTGGGTTGCTCTAATTGATCACCAGTAAAGCCGTAGTGCTTAGCCCATAAAAAAGTAGATCGCTCCGCATTAACGAAATGCAGTTTACCCTCTTTAGCCCTAATCCCGGTAGATGCACCGCCTAAATAAGGGACTAACTTATCGTCTTCACCAGAAACATTCATCAGAAACTTTCCTTTTAACGGTAGGACAGTTTTAGTGTAATTGTTTTGGTCACCTTTAGCTTTGAAAGCCGCCCCATCATACTGCCAATTATTTAGCTGACTTACCAAAGTAATATAATGAGTAAAACAATCTAGCCTTGTCTCAATAGCTATCTGATTGACCATTGCGGCACCATTAGAACTACCCATGAGCGTGACACCACTGGCTCGAACATTAGAATAACTAATTAAATCAGTCACAATAGCTTCGATAAACTCTCGATCCGGCGCTTTTGAACGCTCGGAAACAATATTCCAACTGTTCTTATAGCCTTGCGCAAAAACCATAATATATTCGTCGGAAATGTTTCTATACCTACGCGCTATACCTTGAGATTTTTCTGCATTTCCGCCATTTCCATGCAGAAAAATAAACAATGGTAGCGCTTTGCCTTTCGCAGTAGGTGGCACTTTCACCCAGTAGGTGCGATTAAAGTTCTTTTCTTGGGACCAAGACTGCACGATTTCATAACGCCCTGATTGGAGAATTTCCGCATAACTAAAATTAATGTAAGTAAGTAGGAAAAACAGAGGTAAGAGAAAACGAGTAATCATGGCAGTATATGAAATCTTTGATAAATAAAACTATTCACTAACCATAAGAGACTTCACAATAGAACTGAGTTCCGAATTATCCAAAAGTGGTAAGAAGTGAACTTTCATGCGGCGACGGGTATACTCATCACTATCTTTAAAGCATTCCAAAATCTTAATTTTATAACTAGTATTAGGAGCAGTTTTTATTGCCTTAGCGGCCAATTCTAAACGACGATTTGCATTTCGTTCGATCTCGTCACGGGTTAGTATTCGAGTTAGACCCTTTATGGCTGCCCTTTGATCGTCCACAGTAGAAGATTCATCTAATACAAGTTCAATCCATACTTCACCTGCCGTGTATTTAGGCCATCGCCCTAACATACGGATGGCCAAGGAGCGAAGGGGACTAGTTGGTAGCATGATTTGCTCCTTAAGGTAGTTTAATGATCCCTCAGTAGGTATGCCATCGATTATAACCATTAATGACTCTTTCTGCTCTTGCGTAGTAGAGGAAGATTTTAAGATCGGTTCAAAAGTGCTTTGCCATAAATCATCACCTTTGTTAATACGTAAAGCAGCTTTCTTCAGAGATTGTTGAGCCTGACGCTTAAAAACATCATTAGATACTATTAAATTGGCTAAACTCTTGCAGTTCTCTATATCACCAGCGGCTTCGATAGCTTTCAAGCCTGCCTTGCGCAAAACGTCTATTTGACTAGGGTCTATTAAGTCACTAAAGACGCTAGCTGATCCATCAGGATTACGAAGTACAAGTGGCGTAATAGCAGCTATTCGCTCTTGAATATCTGAAGTAGATTGCCCACTGACAACTTTCAAAAGATGCTCATCAACTAATGGTAATTCTAACTGAGTGATCGCATAGGTAATCGCAGGATTACTATCATCCTCTTGAAATTCATGGTATAAAGCATGGAAACTTGCTTCGCCTCCAATCGACGCAAGAGCGTAGACGATTTGATTGAACGTCTCGCCCTTAGAATCTACTAATAGACTAATTAAATCACCTTCGTACTCACTCAAGCCGAGTTCTGATATTGCACCTAGTACTGTCAATTTATCTGAAATGGATAAGCTACTGAACGTCCGAACAAATTCTCTCTGATACGTAGTATCCAACTCCATAGCAGTACGCACCAGTGCCTGGCGCTGATAAGCGCTACTTTCTGCAAAAGCAATTTTAAATGACTTCTCTGCTTGATACTCATCTAAGGCATGCAATTTTACGAAGGCTTGAATTTGTAGACTACAATTAGCACCATTTTCTAAATAATATTTTAGATACCCAGATCCTATTGATTCAGTGGTATCAAGGATAGCTCTTATTTTATCCTCGCGCGAAATAGTACCTACGACGGCATCCTCGATCGCATGTGTATACGCAAGCGCTCCTCCAAGACGACCAATTGCGTTACAGGCCGACAGAGCTAATATGGAGTTATCGCTTGTAATGTAAGGAGTAATATGAGGCACCGCGCTAACATTTCCATGCTCAGCTAAAGTAGCAATGATTCCAACCTTTAGTGAATCCTCTACGCGTGGTAATTCAGCAAGCAAAGCTTCAAAAGCGACTAATGAGTCTTTTCGGCTCTCGAGTAGACGTCGCGCGAGTAAAGCGAGGTCCTTTTCTCCTAACAACTTAGCAACAAAAGTAATAGAACGTTCCGTACCTATTCGGTCTAAAAATCGAAGAGATTGTTTCTTTCCATCAATTGTTGAATTCGATGACTCTAAAACTGAAATTAGCTTGTCTTCAACAGAACCCATTTCACTGGGCTTCGTCGTAATAATAATTTTATCAATCTCAGTAACAATAGTCGGATCACCTCCCTTGCCTAATTGGTACTCGGATAAACTAGTCCACACATCTGCATTTATAAACGGTTTAAATAGTATCAACCCATAGAGAACTAGTAAAAATAGCTTCATCATTTAAATACTGACTTAGTTAAATTTGCCATGGACCACGTCGAGCGCGATCGACAAAGGAGCTTGCTTCGATATCATCAATAAAATCCTCTTTGACTGGATCCCATTTTAGTGTTCGTTTTAACTTAATTGCGATATTACCGAGATGGCAAAGCGAAGCTGTACGGTGAGAACACTCGACATCCCGAAAGGGTCTTTGACGCGTCTTAACACAGTGTATAAAGTCTTCAACAAGTGTTTTTGCTCCACCTGAATACCAACGTAAGCCGCGTGGAATTTTAACGTTTTTATTGTTAGTACCATTAACGTAACCGCCCTCACATTTGTAGAAAGAACCATTTTGTACATTTATCGACTGGCCCGTAGCAAATTCAAAGCGCATTGGTTCACCTAGTTTGGGCGGCACTATTCTACTTGGGCCCGTATGGTCGAGTTTCATTCCGTGCAAAAGGCCACCAAATTTGTGACCGCCCCAATCGGTCATTAGTCCCCCAGAATAATCCACCCAACTACGCCAACCCATCTTACCAGCAATATCATAACTACCCGATATACGTCGCTCATGGTACGGTGCCCAGGGAGCAGGCCCTAACCACATATCCCAATTTACTCCTGGTGGAACAGCTTGCTCTCCTAGATCACACTCGAACGCATGTGTACCTGGATTTGTATTGCCTTCAAGGACCTTACCAAAGCGGCCGCTATTTACTAAGCAAGCCATTGCTCCATAGTCTTCCAGTACTCTTTGACTTCCACCTGCTGCTACACGACCATACTTACGCGCAGTTTCTACAATCTTTCTCCCTTCACCAATTGTCAAAGTTAGTGGCTTCTCGCACATTACGTCTTTACCAGCTTTACAAGCGTCAATCATCATCTGAGCATGCCAGTGATCTGGGGGTGCGCAGAACACCATATCGATATCGCTACGCGCAAGTATCTCCCTATAGTCTTCATACGCAGCACAATCATTATTTCCATAATGATTATTCACACTACCTTGCACGTCTTCCATTTGTTTGCGCTGAACATCATTGACTGCGACGACCTGGATACCTTTTTGTTTTAAAAATTCTTGGAGTACCTTACTACCTCTTCCGCCCATACCTAAGCCGGCCATTACGATACGATTACTCGCAGCAGGCACACCATTTGCACCTAACGCGTTTGAGGTAATAATCTGAGGGAAAGCGACTGCCGAAATGCCAGCAGTCTTAATAAAATGACGTCGAGTAAGGAAAATTTTCTTCATTGATAATTGTATCTATTAATCAGGAAATAAATTAAAATCCTACAGGGAGAGGCCGCGCTGCACCATTACCCACTTCTGCGCTAGGACGAGAATCAGCTTCAAGGTCACCTAAAGCAAACTGTATACCGTTTAGAAAGTGCTGTAGAGCCATCTTATTATGAAAAGTTTCTTTATTGTGCCCTAAATTTGAGTAGAAAACACGTGATCCCGCATATTTTCGTATCCAAGAAACAGCATAGTCGTTATCTTTTCGCTTCATACCTTCCCTTTTCATATCTTCCCCACTCAGGTCAAGGCTTAGTAGAATACGTAGTTTCTCGCGGGTAAAATGCTCATCATCTTTGTATTGGTAAATCTCGTCCATAATTTGATCGCCAGTATGAATGTGCTTACAAATTGGATGTGAAGGCTCTTCATTGTACAGAGAGATCACCGATTGTCTCCACCAAGGATGCCCGTCGAAGATACCTCCCATCGCCTCTAAGTAATTGGACCAATCCGCATGGCAGTCGGTCGCAGCATGAATCCCTATCAGACCACGATCCTGTTCGAGAAATTTTTCAAATGCCTCTCGTGCCTCGCCTTCAGGAATAGCATCATTACCCGTAGTACTGAGCATAATGATACCGTCATAATCCATAAAATTCTCATCTTTAAAAACCTCTGAGTCCTCCGTTGCGACTACACTAAAAGCGCCCGTTCGCTTTCCTAATTCAGTCAAGCAGTGAATGCCGTAAGGGATAGAGTCATGACGAAATCCTTGCGTGCGAGAATAGATCAGTACAGTACGTGTTTTTTTTGGTTCCTGAACTTCCAATGAGGAAATAGCCTCATTTAAGGAATCCTCAAAATTTTCGATGTCGTCCGCATTAAGAAAAATTACTGAAGTGCTCATACTAAAAATGCAGAGCGCGATTAGGAGTTTATTTATATTAAGCATTCGGAACTTTGTTTCTAGTTTTGAACTGTCGAATAAGAAGACCAATAAGATGCAGAAAAGAGCCCATTAAGTCAGTCATTAAAAAAGTTAAATAGATTATTAACATAGGTTCCGACCCAAGAAATATGCAAGATGTATAAATATATGAAAGAAGGATTCCAATTCTGAGAGTACTTTGCCTATATTAAGAACAAGTAAATTACCTTAATTAATTCGAACAATGCAAAATACACCGAACACAACCTTTTAAAATTTAGACTAAATAGGTAATGTAGGTCACTTATTCACCTGATAACTGTAACATAAACCGAAACATGAATATTCATAAATACATACTCTTTTTTTGGATCTTACTGTCTTGCCTACTTCATTCTAAAGAAAATAGACCTAACATCATTCTAATAATGGCAGATGATCTAGGCCTAGAGACTATGGGTTCCTATGGCGGCACATCCTATCATGTACCAAACTTAGACAGACTTGCCGAAAACGGCGCACGCTTTGAGCACTGTTATTCTCAACCAATCTGCACCCCATCTCGCGTGCAAATTATGACGGGTAAATATAATGTACGAAATTATACAAAATTCGGCGTACTACCACGAAGCGAAACCACTTTTGCGCATATGCTTAAAGAGAATGGATACGCAACATGTATCGCAGGTAAATGGCAACTTGGCAGTGAAAAAGACGCGCCACAATATTTTGGCTTCGATGAATCACTGCTTTGGCAACACATTGGAAGCGGCCGTAAAGTCATTGACTCAAAACGCATAGACAAACGCTATGAAAATCCTGTACTACAAAGAAACGGCAATAATATCGAATATAATAATGGCGAGTTTGCGCCTGATCTAATGGTTGAATTTATAAGTAAATTCATACGTAAAAATAAAGAAAAACCATTCCTCGTATACTACCCAATGATTCTTACTCATTGCCCGTTTGTTCCTACACCGCATTCAGAGAACTGGAATCCAGATAGTCTCGGCTCGGATAGCTACAAAGGCGAAGAGCGATATTTTGGCGACATGGTCGAATATGTAGATTACCTTGTTGGAAAGATTGAAAAAGTTCTCGAAGAAAATGATATTATCGATAACACTTATCTAATATTTACAGGAGACAATGGTACGGATCGACCCATTGTATCTGATTTTAACGGCTACAGTTTCCCCGGTCGTAAAGGTACTATGACCGATGGCGGAACGCATGTTCCATTAATTGTATCATGTCCAGGGAAAATCAAAAGCTCTGTGCATAAAAACCTAGTAGACTTTAGCGATTTTCTTCCGACATTTTGCGAAATCGCAAAAGTAAAATTACACGAAGAAAATACTATACTCGATGGTAGAAGCTTTCTACCGCAACTACTCGGTCATAGTAGCGTACCGCGCGACTATGTCTACTGCTGGTATAACCGCGACATGAAACCAGGAAAAACCAGAGCCACAGCACGAGATCAGCGATATAAGTTGCACTTGAGCGGCGATTTCTATGACACCGAATTAGACAGGATGGAAGTAAAGCCGTTGAAAATAAAAATGCTGACCCCTGCACAAGTTAAAATCTACAAAAATCTGGAGAGCGTGTTAGATTATTATGCTCAGTTCGATTCATTAAAAACCCAGTGATAGTGATAAAGGAAAAATAGACGCGGAGCTGAAAGAAATTTTGTAAATAAGTTAAAAACTTGGACTTACTTATTAGACTCTAGTAAGCGCTCACGCCTATACGCTTCGTCGATGCGCTCTTCAATGCGATCAGACTCAAGTTCTGATAGATATTTCGGCCCTCCAAGATTATAATTTGCAATCAAGATTTTAGACCATTTGTCTAGCATCTGCATAGTATTTATCACATCAATATGTGATTGTCCTAAAATAAATGGACCATGGTTCTCTAAAAATATAATTTTAGGAGAACGACCGTGGGCACTTTTAAAACTAGATAGCGAATCACTTACTGCATGTGCCAATTTAAAGCCAGGGTCAACATAAGGCACTACTGCGAAATGTCTTCCGCAAACGACTACAGCATCTGGAAAAATATGCTCCGTATAAGGCTTTGTACCCATCGCACTACAAAGAATTGATAATACAGATTCTGGGTGCCCGTGCCCTACCCACTCGCAATCGCCTTCAGATAAGCATACAGCATGTACAAACGTTTCCACTGAAGGCAACTTTGCCGTAGGGTCGACTTTTATAGACTCCAGAGCGTGCAGTACTTCTTCATCACTTAAAGATGGTTTCTTTATATATTCTAAAGCTTTTTTTAAATCTACCTCAGTAAAGTCTTCGCGACTAGCCTGACCTAAGCGACTACCCGAAGCCTTTATATAGTAGGTCCCTTTACCCGAAAGAGTACTAGTATTACCCTCACCCAGTATTGCCCAAGCTCGGTCTTCACGCCCAAACTCACGCGATAGTATGACTAAATTATCTAAACGATCATTTTTCATGTCTTTTCTAATGATTCGTACTACCGGGTGAATGCCTCAGATAAACCACCATCCACATTGAAAACAAGTCCAGTAGTTTTGGAGGCTAGATCACTTGCTAAGAAATAGATAGCTTCGGCCTGATCTGCTGGAGTGATCGGTTCACGCGTTAAAGTACGATTCGCATAAAACTTAGCTAATTTTGTACGCAGTTCCTCTGTAGTTTCGTCCTCAGAATAACTAATACTATACTTCCCTAGTGAAGTCTTAACTCTATCTCTCGGGAACATGTTAGAGCCTTTGACAACTGTTGCAGGAGCAACAGCATTGACACGAGCATTAGGCGCTAGCTCTAGCGCAAGTTCACGTACAATATGGTTAGTTGCAGCTTTTGATGAATCATACGCTAAGGAGCCCTTCTTGGGCACTACTGCGTTAACCGAAGTTGTAATTACGACAGAACTCTTCAAATGTATACCTTGTTCTTCAAAAATAGCCTTAGCCGCATTAGTAACCAAATAAGGGCCTACTGAATTAATTTTGAAGACCTTCTCCCATTGGTTGATTGTAAATTCTTCTTCACCATTCGGCGCAAGGAAAATGCCCGCAGTTAAGGCAATCACATCTACTCCACCATAAGCGTAGACCGCTGATTTATAGCATTCTCGTATACTTGATTCGTCTGCAATATCAATGCCACAAGCAATAACATTACCACAACTTGAGAGATCTGTACCAGCTACACCTATACCCATACCAATAAGATTAGATATCTCATCTGCTGTAATTTGCGCTGCTTCTAAATCTATATCAGCACAGACTACGTGAGCACCTTCTTTAGCAAAACGTATTGCAGTTTCTTTACCAATGCCAGAGCCAGCTCCAATGACGACGACCACCTTACGAGCGAATTCTTTCTCCTTTGGCATGCGTTGCAATTTAGCTTCTTCCAATTGCCAATATTCTATATCAAAGGCTTCCTGGCGAGGTAGACCAATGTATTCATCAATTGCTTCTGCTCCGCGCATAACTCCTATCGCACAATTATAAAATTCTGCAGTGACACGCGACTCGGATTTGTTCCTACCAAATGAAATTAATCCTAAACCAGGGATCAAAAAGACTGTAGGGTTAGCATCACGCATAGCAGGAGAATCGGGATGCTTACAGCTATTATAATAATCTTCGTAGTCTGATCGGTACTTTTCCAGTCCGCTCGTAATGAGCTCTTTTAGTGCTGCGATGTCGTTACTTTCTGGGTCCCAATCTATATACAATGGCTTAATTTTAGTACGTAAGAAATGATCTGGGCAGGAAGTACCAACCTCTGCTAGGCGTTTAGCATCATTAGAATTAACAAACTCTAATACATCCGAGTCTCGGTGCACTGTAGCAATTAGACGATTATTCTGCGATACCTCACCACGCATAAAAGGCAATAAATCAAGCGTCATTTCTTTAGCAACACACGCACTAGGCGAGGCAAACTTACGCCCTCCAAAAGTCTGATCTCCACGGTCTTTTGAAGCAATGTACAGTCCTGCTTTTTCTATAAGATCAAGAGTTAATTTATAACAAGCTTTATCATTGTCTTCCCAATTAATTAAACCGTGTTGAGCCATATTGATACCAACGCAGTTCTTATTATTCTCATAAACCTCCTGCATCTTCAAACCTAGATCGAAGCCTGGACGCTGCCATGGTAAATATGCTAATAGACCACCATAAATTTTCTTCGTCAGAGCTTCCGAATTTTTACATGCAGCAATCGAAATAAAAGATATTGGATGCATGTGATCCACATGCTTCGCACCAATAAAGCTATGTAATGGTGTGTCGATTGAGGACGGGCGAGGGTTAAGGTTGTAGGTAGTATGCGCATACATCTGCACCATATGATCTTCAATCGCAGTTTTAACCCCTTTGTGTTCGGAGCCTAGGTATAGAGTTTGGAGTGCAATGAGCTTATCTTGGTATAATGAAGAAAAGTTCGAACAATCAGCTGTACGTAAATCACCGCCTGACCCTTTCACCCACAAAACCTCAACAGTTTCGCCATTTAATGGGTCTATTTCCATAATTTTAGCGGATGTATTACCCCCACCCGTATTGGTAATACGTTGGTCATTACCCAAAATATTAGATCTATAAACCAAGCGCTCTACTGGCGTAAGTCTATCTGCGGTGGCGTCATCCCACTCGTAACTAACAAAATTATAGTCTGATTTCATTTTTTGTAGTTAACTATATGCAAAAATTAGGCATAATGGCAATATAATCCCAATTAAACCAACATTTTACAACATAATTATTGCAAAGCTACTCGGTTTTTAATTAATCAAGTTATGCTAGCGGTTGAGCGACATAATCACATAATGCACCAACTTGGGCTGTGCGGTACAGTAAGGACAGTTGAGGTTGCAGCAGATTTAGGTGTAACCGACGAAACAATACGCAGAGATCTAAAGGTCCTTGCACGGGGCGATCAACTCTTACGCATCCATGGGGGTGCTAGTTCCATTAAGGGAATACCCAAACTTCAATCTTTTTTGGAGCGCAGTAACTTAAATACAGAGTATAAACTAGCCATTGCTAAGAATGCTATAAGCACAGTTACTCCTGGTCGTACTTACGCTTTTGACAGTAGCACAACAGCTTTAGCGCTCGTCTCATTATTAGAAGACTCACCCTACCGTGTTGTTACAAATTCTTTAGCTGTTATACAAAGTTTAGTAGATTATAATAGAGTAGAATTAATAACTACTGGAGGTAGTTTTCATCACAAAACAAATACTTTCGTAGGTGGTGAGAGTATAAATACCTTAAATCACCACAGAATTCATACCGCTTATATATCTTGCATTGGGTATGATTTCGAGCGCGGAGCTAGCGAAGGCTTTGAGCAACAAGCAATATACAAAGAACGCCTTGTGCAATTAGCAGATGAGGTAATCTTACTAATTGATTCGAGTAAGATTAATTCTCATTCAGAGTACTATTTTGCTTCTACCGATCAAATCACACGCGTGATCACAGATAGTAGAATTATGCCAGAGATAGCTAATTCTATGCGCGCGAATGGTGTGAATCTAACGATAGCTAATTCCTAGAATATGCCTACAAGAACATCCTCTTATAAAAAAATAGCCGTGTACCTTGCCATTGACTTAGGAGCTGGTAGTGGCCGTACGTTGGCAGGTTTATATGATGGCAAGCATATCCAGCTAGAGGAGGTAAATCGTTTTGAAAATAATCCTATAAAAGTAAATAACCAGTGGCATTGGGACATTCATGATTTATACGAGAATATATTAAATAGTCTCAGTATAGCTTCTACACAATATGGCGATTCAATTGTAAGTATCGGCATCGACACATGGGGCGTTGACTATGCTTTACTAGATCATAATGGGGAGCTCCTTGACCTACCCTACCAGTACAGGGATAAACGAACAGATCAGATGATGGAGCGTGCATTTTCGCTGGTAGACAAGCGCATAATATATGAGAGGACTGGGATACAATTTATGTTTTTTAATACATGTTTCCAGCTTCTGTCAGAATTAGAAGACAGTAGTTTGCGCATCCAAAATGCCGAAAGCTTACTGTTTATGCCCGACCTTATTGCATACTGGCTAACCGGAAGAATGTGCCAAGAGCGCAGCATTGCAAGTACCTCGCAGCTCTATAATCCTACCACAAAAGACTGGGATTATGATCTAATTAAACAGCTCGGTTTACCACCAAAATTATTTAAGGATTTATCAGATCCTGGCTCTACGCTGGGAAAACTAAGTGATATTATCGCCAGTAAAACGGGTTTAAAAAATACAAAAGTTATAAGTGTTGCTGGACATGATACTGCTAGCGCAGTAGCAGCAGTACCATGCCAGTCACCTACGCCCGCATTTTTGAGCAGTGGCACTTGGTCCTTAATGGGTATAGAAATTGATAAACCTATAATTAATTCAGAATCGTATTCTGACGCATTTACTAATGAAACGGGAGTCGATGGAAGTATCCGATTTTTGAAGAACATTTGTGGACTTTGGCTCATCCAAGAGTGCAAGCGTGATTGGTCTAACCAAGGTACAGATATTGCCTACAAAGAAATGGCATCCCTAGCTAGTACTGTAGAGCCATTTAGAAGCCTGATAAATCCAGATAACGCATTTTTTACCGAAGGTGGCGATATGGCTAAGAAAATCCAGAAGTACTGCCGTGATACAAAACAAGAAGTGCCTAATTCGAAAGGAGAAATTATACGCTGTATTTATGAAAGCCTAGCACTTCGTTACGCAATGGTTTGGGATCGTTTAATACAATATACAATGGACACTCCAGGAACATTGCATGTCGTCGGAGGTGGTTGCCAAGATAGTTTACTAAATCAATTCACAGCAGATGCTCTAGGCGTGACAGTCACTGCTGGTCCAATTGAAGCTACCGGACTAGGTAATATAATAGTACAAATGATCGCAGATTCATGTATAGAAAATCTGCAACAAGGCAGGAAACTAGTACTAGAATCTTCGGCTATTAAAAAGTATCAACCAACCGAATCGCTGGCATGGTCGACTGCTAGGGAGAAATTCAAAAAATTATTACTTAGGGAACATACAATAAAATTTAATGATAACTGAAAAACACATAGATGATCCAGATATTATACTAATTGGTAGCGGTATTATGTCCGCTACACTAGGCGTAGTATTAAAAGAACTTAATCCTGAATTAAAGATACAGGTATACGAGGCCGCAGAAGGTATTGCCTGTGAAGCCTCAGATGGTTGGCACAATGCGGGCACTGGCCATGCAGGGCTATGCGAGCTTAGCTATACGCCAGATTATACCAATGAAGGTGAAGTTAATGTGGAAAAAGCAATAGATATTTTCCAAGAATTTACGCATTCACTACAGTTCTGGGGCTATGCTGCAAGAAAAGGAATCATAGAGAACCCTACAGATTGCGTAAACCCAGTGCCCCACCTGAGTTTTGTCCACGGCAAAGATCAGGTAAATTTTTTACGTTCTAGATACCTACAAATGAAAAAACATCATTTCTTTAATGAAATGGAGTATACGGAGGATCGAGAAATAATTCGAGAGTGGGCACCACTTATTTTAGAAGGCCGAGACAACGATGCAGTAGCAATGACTCGAATGCCAAATGGTACGGATGTAAATTTTGGTGCCTTGGCTAGCGAATTGATAAACTGGTTAAGTCAGCAAAAGAACTGTGGTTGCGCTACCTTGCATCGTGTCACAGATTTAGAAGAAAAAAACGGAAGATGGAGTGTCGAAGTAGCCTCTTTAAAACAGAGAAAAAAATTTATTACTACTGCAGGTTTTGTTTTTATTGGCGCTGGCGGAGGCAGTCTTTCTTTACTCCAAAAATCAGGAATTCCTCAAGCCAAGGGTCTAGCGGGTTTTCCTATTGGAGGCCAGTGGCTTGTCTCTGAATCGCCGAACCTAGTCAGACAACACAATGCTAAAGTGTATGGAATTTCGCCAGGATCAGCGCCCACCATGGCTGTCCCTCATCTCGATACTAGGATTATAAATGGGAAAAAATCACTACTATTTGGACCATATGCGTCTTGGACTACTAAATTTCTCCACGAAAAAGGTAGTGTTTTGGACCTACCCCTCTCCATTCGTGCTGATAATATATTATCACTTATCAAGGTAGGGATATCTAACATACCCTTGGTTTTCTACTTACTTCGTCAAGGTACACAAAGTATGAAAAACCGATTAAGTGAATTACGCAGTTTTTACCCTGCTGCTAGTGGGAAAGATTGGAAACTAATAGATGCGGGTATACGAGTTCAGGCTATTAAAAAAGAAGATGGCGATGCAGGTATTGTACATTTCGGGACTGAAGTAATGACTAATAATACGGGGACGTTATCCGCTTTATTAGGTGCCTCTCCAGGAGCATCTGTTTCCACTAATATTGCCCTGAACATTATACAAAAATGCTTTCCAAATATTCTACAAGCGCATGCTGGACACTCAAAAATGAAGGAGCTAATACCAAGCTACGATGAAGATCTTAGATCAGCAGAGATGGCGCAAAGACAGGAGGAAGTTTGTCGCGCAGCCGCGCAAGCACTCAAGCTTGAAAAATAAATATTATTAACTCTTCGCTCGCAAATCTCTAAAATAAGAAGCATCAAGCCCTACATCGAAGTGCCTCTTATTATTTATAGATTTCTGAGCAAGAATAGTTCTCTAAATGCTCTTCTGCTACGCGCTCAAGATCTTCGATTTGGTTAATCTTTCCCAAAGAGCCACGAATTCTACGCGAGCCCTCCATAGCTTTGGTCAGCGCGATGAACTTAGGTCGCATCCATCGTAAATCATTGTGGCGCTCGTCTCTAAAAGGGCGCGCCATAATTCGACGGGTATATTCGATAATAGTTTCCCAACGCTCTTCTAAACTTGGTGGATCAGGCACAAAACCATGTTCTAGATAGTGCTTAATCTCTCTGAATATCCAGGGATATCCAAGCGCTGCACGACCAATCATTAGCCCAGCGCATTTTGTTTGCTTGCGAATGCGTATAACATCCTGTGCACAACAGATATTACCGTTTCCTATTACTGGAATATTCAGTTCAGATGCTACATCAGCGATAATTGACCAATTCGCGTCTCCGCTATAACCCTGCATTTTAGTCCTCCCGTGAATGGTTAGGGCCTGCGCTCCCTCAGATTCGACAATATGACCAACCTCTTTAGCCACTATCTTACTATCATCCCAACCGGTACGAATCTTAACTGTAACTGGGGTACGAGGCACAGCGTTGGCAACTGCCGCAGTAATTCTCCCAACTTTCAAGGGGTTTCGGAGCAATGAGGAACCGGCATCCATACAAATTACACGGTCTGCAGGGCAACCAAAATTGATGTCGATAAAGTCAGGTCGTAGGCGCTCTTCCAGTAACTTAGCCGCCTCACCCATGGACGCTGGATTAGAACCAAATATTTGCACGCCCATTGGACGCTGCGCTTCAGTAAAATCCACTGTCTCCCAAAGCTTTGGGTCATTTCTAATAAGTGCATCTGCTTGCACGAACTCTGTCACCATCACATCTGCGCCCTGCTCCTTACAGAATTGCCTAAAGACAATGTCTGTGACTCGGGCCATAGGCGCGAGGTAGAGTGGAAACATTTCGTTTTGAAACCAAGGCAACATACTACATCACTTTCAGTCGGTTATTAAACATAGAAATACTAAGGGTATTTATGTACTCTAGCATAAAGAAGCTATAAAAGATACGAGCACAAGGCACAGTGAACACAGACCGCTATCTAGCAGAATATCCAAATATGGTAATTAACCGAATTTAAAGTATAAAATATAATACTAAAGATACATTTCGTTAGAAAAAACGTATATTTTCTAAGAGATTCACAACTGGAGTTCAGTTAACAGTACCATTATTATCTATGTATTTTAAGCCCGTACTGTGCGTCTATTGCCCTCCGCAAGAACCAATACCTTAGGCTTCCAGTTACTAGCCTCCTTAGTATCTACATGAATAAAAGCCATGACGACTAGTAAGTCTCCTAATTGCCCTTTATGAGCAGCGGCACCATTAAGTGAAATTGTATGAGATCCCTTAGGAGCTTCGATGGCATAGGTTTCAAAGCGTTCGCCATTAGCGATATTAGCCACAAGAATTTTTTCATATGGCTTCAAGCCTACTTGCTCCATCAAATTCGAATCAATCGCTAAGCTTCCCTCATAATGGAGAGCACGGTCTGTTACCTCTGCACGAAGTAGCTTAGATTTTAAAAGCGTAATTTCCATATTAAGAGAACTATAAATGTTCTTATATCTTGTAAAAATTCATTCGTTAAGGGTTAGTCACCTATAACTAAAAATTAATAAATGTAAATAGGTAATTACCTACATACGATCCACAAAATATAACAACCTCATACTTGCGTACTAAACTCGCCCTACCTCAGGGTAGCTTCCAAGCCATTTAACAAAAGGGCAATAGTCTTTTAAGTCACTCAAAGCTGATTGAACATTGTCATCTTCATAATGGCCGACTAGATCGATGAAGAAATAATAATCCCAGGCTTTTTTTCGACTGGGGCGCGACTCAATTTTACTTAAATTAATACCACGCGTTGCGAACGCTCGAAGGGTGCGCTCAAGGGCTCCGACTTCATCCTTAAGTGAAATAACCAGACTGCTCTTATCGCGCCCTCCACCATAAGGTCTTACTTGTGATTTACCAAGCACTAGGAATCTAGTCACATTATCTTCACAGTCTTGAATTCCTCTTACCTTTACAGGCACACCATAGTGTTGCGCTGATAATTCACTGGCTACGGCTGCAATACCAAGGCTTTCCTTCGCGCTTCGAACGGCATCAGCAGTGCTGACGACATCGACCCATTCGGCATTTGGTAGATGTGTATGTAGCCATTGCCGACACTGACCCAGCGCCTGGTCTTTGGAATGCACTTCATTTATCTCAGTCACACAAGAGCGTGAAATGAGGCAATGTTCAATCGGAAGATACACTTGCGAGCAAATGTGTAGGTCCGAGTCTACAAGCATATCCATAGTATGAAAGACTGCTCCTTCAGTAGAATTCTCAATCGGCACAACGCCATAATCAGCGTGACCATTTTCCACCTCTGTGAATACATCAGCAATAGTCTTGCTAGCTTGGTACTCCAAACTAACACCAAAATTCCGTATAGCAGCCTGATGAGTAAATGTGGATTCAGGCCCAAGGTAAGCTATCATAAGGCGCTTTTCTAATGAGATCGATGCTGAGATAACCTCACGGTATACCGACTGTAAAGTCGAGATAGTTATTGGACCAGAATTAAGCGAAGCTATCTTTTCCATTACCTGTGCCTCACGCGTTGGATCATAGTAATCGGCGCCATTAGAAAGTTTAATCTTACCAATTTCAGCAGCGTGTTGCACTCTCTGATTTAACAAGCATACAATTTTCTCATCAATTGCATCGGTAAAATCAACAGCCACTAAAACAGCCTTTGAATCAAGCCCAGCGATCATAAGAGCGCGATAAATTGACTGAATCGCAGTATCGGTTAGCGGGCCGTTATTAAACTGCGGGATTTTAGCTAATACCGTATCTTCATCTGCTCCTCCATCGTGAAGCACACGCTTGTTCAGCAGTTCTACTACCTGCTGATCTATTTGATCGATCGCATCACGATTGCGTTGGAGTTGAGCATTCATATGTACTTGATGCCCTTAGAAGCTAGTCAGCAATTTTACCAGGTGCGGCATCACTCTCGGTATTTTCTTTTTGCCAGTCTATTTCTATAAATTTTTCGTCTAAAGGTAATTCGTCGGATTTTAGTTCTTTTTTCAGCCCAACATCCTCATCTGAGATTACTTCTTCAGGCTCATCGCTTCGGCGCATCCATTCGTCAATCTGATGATTGCTTAAAACATCGGATGCTGGTAATTCGTCCAAATCCTTGATTCCAGTAAACTCGAGAAATTTGTCTGTAGTGCCGTACTGAATAGGACGACCAGGTAACTCAGCGCGTCCTGTAACATAGACTAGTTCAAGATCTATTAGCTTGTTAAGCGCACTATCAATAGAAACACCGCGTATCGCTTCCATCTCGCCACGAGTTACTGGTTGGCGATAAGCGATTATTGACATTGTCTCTAATGCCGCAGAGCTAAGCTTCATCGGACGTGGCTGCCCACGCAATAGGCGTACAAATTCTGCATGTTGAGGTGCCGTGACAACTTGATATCCATTTGGACCCTCGACTATGCGATAAGCTTTATCTTGGACTTCTGCCTCATCCGTTAACTGGACCAATGCCTCGCGGACCTGATTAAAAGTATAGAGATTCGGCATTAATTGCGCCTGTTTTTCATCATAATCATCTCCTTTAGACGCATCCTGTACCTCGGAGATATCCTGATTATAACGTGCAAAAATCTTAACTACTGACTTCGCAGTGATTGGCTCCGCAGTAGAAAGTAAAAGGGCCTCGAGCGTTTTTTTAAGGTCAAATTCCATTTATTAGAGTATCTAGATCGTATTTTTATCGTAGGTGGAAGTAAAAAGGGTATTGTATAAACTTATTTCATTGAATTCATAACTTTCCTGCAACGAGAAATAGCATGCAATATAATTTAATTTAATCTTACCATGGAAGAAATAAACCCACGCCTCCACTCCTCTGCAGTCGTCGATGGTGACGACAGGGCTGCCGCACGTGCTATGCTACGCGCAGTCGGGTTTACAGACGAGGACTTTCAAAAACCACAAGTTGCAGTAGTAGGCTCCCCTAGTGACCTCACTCCTTGCAATATGCATCTTGGGGATTTGGCTGTGCATGCAACTGAAGGTGTTAATGACGCAGGTGGTAAGGCAATCAATTTTAGCACGATCACTGTTTCTGATGGCATCAGTATGGGCACGAAGGGCATGCGTTACAGTCTAGTTTCACGTGATGTCATTGCTGACTCAATCGAAACAACAGTAGCAGCGGAAGGAATTGACGGAATGGTTACAATCGGTGGTTGCGATAAAAACATGCCAGGATGCATGATCGCAATTGCGCGATTGAATCGCCCTGCTGTTTTCGTATATGGAGGTACTATACTACCAGGCTTCCAGCCGAATGATGAAAAAGAGCAGTGTAATCCTATGGATATTGTCTCCGTATTCGAGGCCATTGGTAAACACGCCAAAGGAGAGCTCAGTGACAGCGAGCTAAGAGAAGTCGAAAAATACGCTATTCCAGGACCTGGTTCTTGCGGAGGTATGTATACAGCCAATACTATGGCCAGTGCGATTGAAGCACTTGGCATGAGTCTGCCTGGAAGCAGCGCTCAGGCTGCCGTAAGCGAGTCTAAGAGAAAAGACTGTGAGCTAGCGGGAAGAGCTGTACTAAACCTACTTAAAAAGGATTTAAAACCGCGTGATATCATGACACGCAAAGCTTTTGAAAACGCTATAACTACTTGTTTAGCCCTAGGCGGCTCTACAAACCTAATTCTTCATTTATTGGCGATAGCACATTCAGCCGACGTAAAATTATCAATCGACGACTTTGAAGAAATCGGTGAACGCATACCTCTACTTGCAGATGTAAAACCCTTCGGGAAATATAGTATGAATCACCTCATACGTATCGGCGGTATCCGTCCGATGATGAAAATGTTACTATCTCGCGGCCTACTGCACGGCGACTGCCTCACAGTAACAGGACAAACAATCGCAGAATCACTAAAAGATGTGCAGCCGTATGGGAAATTCCCAGAGGAACAAGACATCATCTATCCCTGGGACAAACCAATCAAAAAAAGTACTCACCTACGTATTCTCCATGGCAACCTAGCGCCAGGAGGAGCTGTAGGCAAAATCACAGGAAAAGAAGGAGAATATTTTAAAGGTACAGCTAAAGTTTACGAAGGCGAAGAAAGCGCCTTAGTTGGCATCCTACGCGGTGATGTAGTTGCCGGTGATGTAGTCGTCATTCGTAATGAAGGACCTGTGGGTGGACCAGGTATGCGTGAGATGCTCTCACCTACAAGTGCAGTTGCTGGCCGTGGGTTAATCAAGGAAGTCGCATTAATCACAGACGGGCGATTCTCTGGTGGAAGCCATGGATTCGACGTGGGGCATATTACTCCAGAAGCAGCTAGGGGAGGACCCATCGGTATTGTTAAAAGCGGAGATACCATCGAAATCGATGCGGTAAAAAACACAATTGAGCTACTAATTAGCCAAGAGGAATACGACATTAGGCTAAAGGAATACGTACCTAGCGGTGCTGGTGAAAAACGTGGTGTTCTTGGCAAATATGCTGCGCTCGTAGCCACTGCTTCTGAAGGCGCTGTCACAGACAAATTGTCCAAATAATCAAGCAATTCAGTGCCTTCAAGGCGATATATCTCGTACGCAGCGAAATCCAGTGTGACTAGCTGGAGAATCATTTTCCAGCGACTGGCGAGATCCTGGTTGATATCCCCGACACCAAGTATCTGAGCAAAGAAAAGAACCCCCTCGTGTAACGAAAATTGGGCGGCTTTGCCCTAATCGTGTTAAATATCTCGGACTAGGTCCTTTAGGATTGTGGACGACCCTATTCGCTCGTTCTTGGTAAGTATCCGTATAATAGCGATCGGCTACAATCTCCCAAACATTACCCGATATATCATAAATTCCATAAGCATTAGGCGGAAAACTTTTAACAGGTGCTGTCCCAGCAAATCCATCTGCTGCTGTGTCTTCGTAAGGCCAGACCCCTTGCCATATATTGGCCATGGAAACACCTGTACCATTTGGAGCAAAATCATCTCCCCAACTATATCGTTTGCGCTCTAATCCACCTCGGGCTGCTCTCTCCCACTCGGCTTCGGTGGGTAATCGCTTACCCGCCCAATGCGCAAATGCGGAAGCATCTTCAGGGCTAACATTGACGACAGGGTGCTCTTCTCGCCCTATCCAGCTTGAATCAGGGCCGTCAGGCGTGCGCCAATTTGCTTTAGATTCCAAGCGCCACCACTGAGTGTGATCGTACTTCTCATAAATTTCCTCTGAGGGCGGAGCAAAAACAATGGCACCAGCGCAACCCTCTATTTTGGTCGCCTCTCTTATTCTTTCGATCTGGTTCATTGCTGCTTCCCTATCGCGACCTTTTAGCTGGAGCAATAGCGACTCTAAATGTTCGATCTGGATATCAGCAGCAGACAAGATATTATTGATATACGATTCAGGTAGTGGTCGTTCTGCAAAAGTCACATAACCGGTCGCTTCTACAAAAGCTGCGAATTGGGCATTGGTCACCTCAGTGATATCCATGTAAAACGAATCAATCGAAACAGTATGGATGGGATAAGAAGTACCATGTGATTGAGAATCACCGTCCATTAACCCAGCGTCACCACCCATTTGGAAGGTGCCTCCTGGTATTAGCACCATTGATTCGAACTCTGAATTCGATGATTCACCTTCTAGCTCACTACTAGCGTCAAATGAAGCAACGCAGAGTAAAGGAAAAAACCAAAAACTAAAATTAAGTATAAGAATAGAAAATCGAAACACTTATGTATCTTAAACATGACTATTTACCCGTCAAAACAAAATAAGGCACTCGTATTAGATATTAAGATATCATTAATGAAAATAAATAGGTTTATATTTACTTTGTTAAACGATCCGCGAGTCCACCCCCGTATCCAGCCAGCTCCAAATAAGCACGACCGATTACTCGATCGTCAGAACCAAACACTTCGCATGCTCCCTCCCAGTAAGCATTCTCAAGACGATTGCCTACAAATTCTTGTCCATCGATTAAAGGTTTTAAGCGATAGATCATTTCTTTTTCTGTCAGTGGATGAGATGCACGAATGGTGACTGATGTAGGGTAAAGGTTTCCTGTAGTACGACTTTCCCAGATACTATCTGTTTCCCATGTGAAACCATCAGCATAAACATTGCATGATTCACCAATCTTATCGATCCAATAAACTGCAGACCAAGGATCCGCGCCTCCATCCTTATTGCGCAAGCGGTAAGCCTTAACCTCTGAGCCATCATTTAGTTGAATAGCAGCCCAATCCCAACCGACTAACTTGCTGCTGAGCTGACTGGACGAAATTTCATGATCCATCCATCCAGTCCCCTTAACTTCTATGCTTTCCCCTCCTAGTTTAAGTGTACCAGTTAACAATAGCCTCGGGTAGGTCCAATACCAACTGACAGCAGCGGGATCTGCGCCCTTTCTGCTCAATCCCCTCTCTCCGAATGCCATCAACGGCTTAGAAGGAAGCATTTCTATATCCAGAAAACCACCCTCAGGAAGTGCCATCTGTAGTTTAATACATTCACTATCTTGAGATATTTCCGCAACTATGCCGCCCACTGCGATATCTAGACGATCGGTCGAGACTTGTGCCTGCCAGCCTTCTCGGTAAATACGTTCGCTATGAATATAAGTACCTCCTGCGACATCGCTGAGGGCTGTGTGCGCCAAAAAAATCTGTTGGTCGCCAAAAACGGGAAAGTCTTTCGAATGATGTACCCCTGGATCACCCTCAAGGCGGAAAACCGTAGACTGAAAGCCATACGATTGGTCACCATCAAGCGAATTAAGGTGTCCTACCCAATACCACCATTCTATTGCATAACCTAGATGCGCTGCATGAGCAAGTGGAAGTAGAGGTATTGTATCTGGTTGTGGTACTGGGTAGCCTAATTCAGTGGACTTAGGCGGTTGTATCCAATCAGCAGAGAAGACGCAGCGCACAATTAAAAAAAATAAAATAACTATTTTCATCGTTTTTTATGCCAAAAAAAACCAGCAGCAAGACCACTAAACAAGCCGGAAATGACTAATAAAATTCCAAAAATGAGCATCGATCCAAGTGGTAATTCCCAAATAAGTGTCCATCCAAAAGACTGCACGTTTATTACATAAATGAGTAACCATCCCAAAGCTAGGCCTACAACAGTCCCAGCAATCCAAGCAATAAAAGCAATACCAGCACACTCCAATCCAGCGGTCCATATAAAATAAGGGAAAGGAAAACCAAGACGTGTAAGAGTAAGCCATGTGGAAGACGATTCCGCAAAAATTGCAATTATTCCCAAAATTAGTCCTGCCAATGCTATACAAACAGCCATCGCATTTAGCGCCGTGGTTACTCGAAAAGTATCTTCAAAAATATTTAGGGCGACCTCGCGCAATTCCTTGGTATTACGAATGTCTAGGCCTGGATACTGGAGTCTTAATAGGTCACGAATCTCATTTGCTCTTTCTGGTTCTTTGAGATAAAGACTGGTATTAGTTGGTCGATAACTTTGCGTCCATTCACTCCATAGGGTTTTATCTATTGCTGCTGCCCCAAACTCATTACCATAGTCAGTATAAATTCCTATTGGACTCACACGTTGGATGCCGACAGGAGTTTTTAATCTGACAATTCCACCATTTAGTACATTAAACCTACGCGCAAATGTTTCGCTAACATAAGCAGGTTCAGCACCAGCTTTAGCTTTTAGCACTCCTGGAGGAGTGTGCCAAATATGTTGAATCCGATTAGACCATGCTTCATAATCAATACCAATTAGAACTGTCCGACTATTTAGAGCTTCAACATGCGTAAGATATAATGTATCAGCGTAAATAATATCTGGGTGCTGGCACAGGGAATCTATCACTAATGGGTCGATTCCATTTAAAGCTGAAGCACCGCCCGAACCTCTTTCTGCAACATAAAGCTCAGCCTGAAAGCGCACATCAAACCACTTTTCTATCGTTCCACGAAAACTGCCAACCATTTGCAACATGCCGGTAACCATGCCCACTGACACTACTAGACCTGCTACAGCTAGTCGGTGACGGCTCGATCCATCGGCCAAGCGGCTAAAAGCTAACTTTGTAACAGCACCAAACGAAAAACGCTGCAAAAAACGACTAAAACATACTAAAAGTCCACCTGATAAGAGAGCAGCTGAAAAAATCCACAAGCCTGCGGTTAAGAAGCCACCAATTGGAAGACGAGAACCACCGGATATTATTGGCGCTGGAATCAAAAAAGTTAGAAAGCCTAAAATTAAGGTCACAAAACCTATCTGTTGCGTACGAATCCATTTAGATCCAGGAGACCAATCTCCTCGGGTTAAAATTTGAGCTGGCGGCGTAAGCATAGCATCACGCGCAGGTAACCATCCTGCTAATAAACTGAAAAATAAACCGACGCCTCCCCCGATCCACATGTCCGAAGTAGTTAGTTGAATCGATTCAACGGATGTTGCAAAGTAAAGAGCATTCACAGTATCTGCTAAAATATGTACCGCGACACTAGCAAACAGATGTCCCAAAATAATACCTACAAGTGACCCAAATATTCCTATCAAGCTAGCTTCAAAAAGTAGACAAATTAAAATTGACCGACTACTTACCCCTAAAGTTTTAAAAGTAGCTATCTCACTTCGTCGACGCACCACTGAAGAATCGAGTGCTTGAAGAATCAGATAAGCGCCTACAACTATTGCGATTAGTGAAAGAATCGTCAAATTAAGTCGGAATGCTTTTGTCATTTCAGCCCGATCAGCCGCGCGTTCTGACGTCGCGCTCAGGCTTAGTCCTTGAGGCAATTGTGCTCGAAGATATGTTTCTAAATTTTCTAGTACATCGGGGTCACTCGCTTGAGAGCGATCATTTAGTATCAACTCTATACGATCGATTTCTCCATTGCGCGATAGGATTTCCTGCACCGAATTAAGGTCCGCTATAACTAAATTATCCGGCACCTCTGTTTGAGCATTTCCTAGAACACCCGCAATGCTCAGACGGTGTACATTTCCGGCTACTGATGCTACAAACTCTTCGCCAATCACAAAATCATTGAGATCCAAAAATTCTTGGCTAACCCAAACACGATTCGAAGCCCCCAGCCAAGAGGACCAATCATCCCGATCCTCACTGAAGCTAAGGTCATTTTTAATAAAATCTGGAAGATTAGCAACAGAGATTAGGTCCAAGCCAATCAATCGAAGCTGGCGCAAAACTTCGCCTTTAGAATTAAGCTGTGTCAACGGACCCTCAAGTATAGGAAACATATGCCAGTCGGTTGATCTGCTAATTAGTGTGAGATCAAATAACTGCGCTTCACGAATAGGCCCTACATGCGCTTCTATTAAAAACTCACTTCGCCCTGAAACAGCCTCATTAAATAAGCCGAAATTAGCGGACGCCGCACGACTCGCCTGGCGGATACCATTGATTGATCCGACCCCGGTTGCTACAATCGCTATGATCAGAAGATAACTCCACTTATTAGTAATCCATTGGCGCAGTGTGGATCGCTGAAGCAGTAACCAAGCTATTTTTACATCCTCTCGCGACGTGCGCGTAATCATTTATTATCTCCTATAATATATCCGTCCTTCATTTTCAACACGTGCTCACATATACGAGCTGTATTGCGGTCGTGTGTAACTAATAGTACGGCGATCTGTTTTTCATCCGAAATCCGTTCTAATAAATCAAGCACTTGATCACCGCTAGTGGAATCGAGACTGCCAGTAGGTTCATCAGCCAATATTAGTCTTGGATGGTTTATGACAGCTCGAGCTAATGCAATTCTTTGAAGTTCCCCACCACTAAGTGCATCGGGGCGATGAGTCTCACGATGCTCCATGCCTACTAAGCGCAATAATTCTCTAGCACGATTTCGAATATCATCACGCGAAGAATGTATCAGCTGTGCAGGAAACTCCACATTCTCTAGTGCCGTAAGAGTAGGAAGTAAATGAAAACTCTGAAATACATAGCCCAAACGCTCGCGTCGAAATTGCTCTATACGCTTAGAGTTCATAGTATTTACCAACTCACCGCAGATTTCAATACTACCTGCATGAAACTGCTCTATACCACAAATACAGTTCAAGAGAGTTGATTTTCCACTACCACTACGCCCCATCAGAGCTACGCGTTTACCTGCTCCTATAGTTAAACTTAGATCGTGCAGGACCCCTACCTCTCCGAAATTTTTGCATAAACCTGTGACTCGTAGTGCAGATTTATCAGGCGTAGAGCGTAGTGGCATATCTAAGATGGGTGATAATAATAAATATTTAAATCGTACTACACCCCCTCACATTACAATCTATAAGTCGAATTTGTTGTTAGTGAATAATACTATTGTTAAAGACATTTTATAATATGTGTAATTACATAATATTCAATTGCTTACTCGTATATAAATATTGATTAATAAAATTAGTATCCAGTTTAGACTCGTAATTGATGTATCCAATTGGAAATAATTTTGTACAGGTTATTTTTTATCCGCTCATACTAAAATAAATCAGTATCATGACTTGGGAGAGATTTACTAATCACCATCTATCTATCAACGAACTGGACTTCGCGCTAGACATTAGCCGAATGAACTTTAGCGACGATTTTTTCAAAGAAATGGAACCGCTCATGCAATCTGCCTATAATTCTATGGAAGAATTGGAAGCGGGTGCTATTGCTAATCCAGATGAAGGGCGTATGGTTGGACATTACTGGCTACGCAACCCGACGCTGGCGCCTGAAGTTGAACTGACTGCTGAAATTGAAAAATGCCTAAGACAAATTAAAAAAATAAGTTCAGATATACATAACGGTGTAATTACTGGATCAAAGGGTACATTTAAAAACTGTCTAATTATTGGCATCGGTGGTTCAGCATTGGGTCCCCAGTTTGTTGCTGACGCATTGGGCAGACCTAAAAGCGATAGGATGAAGCTCTATTTTTTCGATAATACAGACCCAGATGGAATAGACAGAACACTAGCATCTTTAGATGGGGAATTTGGCATAACCCTTGCAATTGTTATCTCCAAGTCTGGGGGAACAGCCGAAACGCGCAACGGCATGCTCGAAGCGCAAGCCGCTTATAAAAATGAAGGACTGAAATTCTCTGAGCACGCAATCGCTATTACGGGCGAAGCTTCTAAACTTGATCGAGTGGCAAAGGAGGACGGCTGGATTACACGTTTACCTATGTGGGATTGGGTCGGCGGCCGAACATCTGAACTAGCTGCAGTAGGCTTACTACCAGCCGCACTCCAAGGCTTAGATATCGACCGCATTCTATCTGGAGCTGCAGCCATGGATATCGCCACTCGTGCCAGAGAGACCAAGAAGAATCCAGCTGCTCTACTATCATTAATGTGGTACCACTCTACAAAAGCAAAAGGCGCAAAGGACATGGTAGTCTTACCTTATAAAGATCGCCTCATGCTGTTTTCCAAGTATCTACAACAACTAGTCATGGAGTCTTTAGGTAAGGCAATAGATCTTGATGGTAAAGTCGTCCACCAAGGCATATCAGTGTATGGAAATAAAGGCTCAACCGACCAGCATGCCTACGTCCAACAGCTGCGCGAAGGTGTGCATAACTTCTTTGTCACTTTTATCGAAGTGCTTAAAGATAGGGAGGGTGAATCTATTGAGGTAGACAGTGGCGCTACTACTGGTGACTTTTTGCAAGGCTTCTTTCTTGGAACCCGTGACGCCCTCTACGAGAATGGACGAGAGTCAATTACTATTACAATCGGGGAAGTGACTCCCGAGGCTGTAGGTCAACTTATTGCACTATTCGAAAGAGCGGTAGGCCTTTACGCTAGTTTAATTAACATTAACGCTTATAACCAACCTGGCGTGGAAGCCGGAAAAAAAGCTGCAGCAGTGGTACTTGAAATAGAGCAGCGTGTAATAGCTCACCTAAAAGAAAGTGCTGCAGTAAGAATAGATTGTACTACTATCGCCAAAAACTTGAGCCTTGAGTCGCAGGCTGAATTAATTTTTAAACTATTAAATAGATTAGTACGTAATAACAGAAACATACATACTGAGTTGAGATTCCCTCACCATCTATCACTTTATTATTACGAATAATATTATTCCCAAACCCCAAAAGTAAAATGAATCGTCTCTCTATCCTACTTCGTATAATTGCAATCATTGCTGCTAGCGCAGCATGCATTTTGTTTTTCATCAGCAAAGGTAAGCTCGCCGAAGAGGTACTTGCTAGAAAAGCGGCAGATAAAGCCTCTAGAGAGATACAAGTAGAGCTTACGGAAGCTGACAAACAAATTGAAGATTTGAACTCTAGACTCAAATCAGAACAAGAAGTCCTTTCCGATACTAAACGAAAATTAGAGAGTACTCGTTCTGAAATGTACACAGCCAGACAAGAAGTAAGTAGAACACAACAACAACTCAGTGTCGCTAAGAATGATATCGAAAGATTAGAGGAGAGCGCAAAGCGTCTGCGCAGCGATCTCCTTCAAAGCGAACAGAGCCTTGCTTCAGCGAGTAATGACTTAGAGATAGAGAATCTTAATCTACGCATAGCCGAACTAAATAAGAGTAATGCCAAACTTGAAGAATCACTTCAGAATGTTGTTTCCAAAAATAACTCCACAAGCCAAGATTCTGAGCAAGCTTTCAGTAGCAATTCACTTAGCGAGCTCTATAGTACCCCTTCTGATACCGCAAAACCGGTATCGGTATTTGGTCCAGAGACCGAGATATTGAGTATGAAAAATGGCTTCATCGTTTTATCAAATAATGCTAATCTTGGACTAGTAGCCGGTGCAAAGGCAAATATGATTCAAAAAAAGCGTGCGATCGGCTCCATACAAGTCGTAAAAACTGACAACGAAATGATCCTGGCTAATATTCTACCTGGATCCAACACTAGTGCCATAAATGCGGGCGGCACTATAACAATCCTTCCTTAAAAACTATTTCGTCTTATTATTATGTGCCGTTCAGTTATACTTATTTTTGCAGTTATTCTAGTTACTCTAACTACAACGGGTTGTTTCGATAGTAGTCCTGATGAGCAATCTGTTCCTTGGAGCCGCCCTGCTGACTGGGAGCGTGGTGCGCCTGGATTTAAAGGTGGCCCCTCTGGCATAAGGGGTTACTAGACGCATTTATAAATGCATATATTTGCGCTCCACGGCTTCACTGGCAGAGGATGCGATTTTCATGCTATTGCTGATTTTATTGGCGGAGCGTGGCATTGCCCAGACCTACCAGGTCACGGGCCGAATCCTCTGTTAGACTGCTCTCCTGAGGCGTCTATTAAATTTATAGAGGATGAAATTTCTCGGTGCATTTACCCAAGTACTAAAAGTTTAAAGATACTATTAGGATATTCCATGGGTGCACGTGCTGCCATGCAGCACGTCTTTACTAATCATGCCGCATGGGATGCTCTGGTTTTGGTAAGTCCCCAACCAGGAATCGAAGACAATTTTGAACTCCTTGCTCGACAAGAAAGCGATGCAGTACTTGAAGAGAAAATCATGCGTGACGGCGTGCCTAAATTTATAGAATTTTGGCAACAGAAAGCTTTGATTCAGAGCCAAAAAAAGATACCACCCGAGTGGCGTACAGTAATGCAAGCAGCTCGCGAGGAACACACAAAAAAGGGCTTGGCCATGAGCTTACGACAGTTCGGACAAGGTCGCTGTCCTAACCTATGGCCGAGGTTGAAAGATTTGAAATTGCCAACTCTATTAATAACCGGAGAACAGGATACAAAATACACGAAAATAGCTCAAAATTTCGCCAGTAAGGTCTGCCTAGGCTATGAATCGGGTAGATTCCAAAGAGCCATAATCAAAGGAGCAGGGCATGCACCTCACCTAGAGTTTCCAGAAATGACAGCAAAAATTATCAAGGATTTCATAATAAATATAAACTGATTACTGCCCTACTGAATACTAGGAAGTTTAGGGTCTTTAATTATGCGTAGAGGAAATCCCTTAATTGCCAGCTTAAGCGATTTAAGAACCCGATCCTCTGTAAGTTGAAGCGCATCGAATATATTAGGTAATTCATTGCGCCAGAATACCTCATCTGTACCACTATCGTATAGCTCAACTTGTAGATTCAAGCGAGAAGTGAAACGTCCAACTTTGTCATCCTTTCGCGCTAATACCACAGCGTAAGGATCAATATGGTCAGAAGGATTACTGTAAATACTAACCGCCTTTTTCCATGTTACTACAGCGTAAAAATCTGCACCTGCATTTCTGGGAACTGACTGAAAGCCACGCGAGGATAACTCACTAGCAATAATATCTTCGGACAAATTCTCTAGTACAGCCCGGTCAACCTTACTAAACTCTAATCCTGTTAGTAGAGTATGCTTAAAAGTAAAAGTATCTAAATTACTGAAATTTACAGTTTTAACGAACTCTGAGTAAGGCTGATTACTTATACAAGAAACTACATTGAAAATTAAAAAAAATGCGCAAATTATAGATTTTATAATTCTCATAATAAAGAAAGTATTACTAGAGCGATGCTGCTTGTATTATATATATTTATACGAAGATTTTAAATTGTGAAATTAACCAAACAAGAGAAAAAAAGCCTATCTATACTGCTATGTATATTACTACTCGCTTTGATTGGCACATACATATTTTGAATGACTTCAAAAACCATGATACTTAGCACTTACAAGGTGTAAACTCAAGCCCGCTTCTTATTGTTAATAAAGTGGTCCCAATCTGTGTCATAACTCTGCCCTATAAGTGTACTAACAAATGGACGCCATCGAGGTCGTTCCGGTTTACGTATTAAATGCATATTTGCTTGATGGGGCAATCGATTAGCCTTAAGCGAATTACATTTAATACATGATGTGACGATATTCTCCCAAGACGTGCGTCCGCCCTTATCTCGCGGTATTACGTGATCCATATTTAAATCGGAAGAATCAAAACGTACTCCACAATATTGGCATCGATGGTCATCTCGATCAAATAAATTATCACGAGTAAACTTAACTTCCTGAGCTGGCAATTTATCGTACTTTCGTAAGAGCAGTACTTTAGGCACTCGTATTCGTAATCTAACAGTCTGCACATAAGACTCATTACCTTGGCTATCTTCTGCACTAGAGAGTTTTAACCAAGCACTAGAATCCATCATACGAAAACTCCCATCACCAGTATAGATAGCTTGTGCGTGATCTTGCAGAAGTAAGCTAAAGGCACGCTCAATACCAATGATGTTAACTGGTTGCCAAAGTCTATTTAGGACTAATGTCCTACAATTATGATCACTGCGCATTTAGTTATGCAATAGATTATCTACTGACCTAGTTTGGTTTCAAAATCTGAAATACTTCACGTAATTTAGCAGCGTCTTTCACTCCAGGTTCAACTTCTACTCCACTATTAATGTCGAGCTGTCGTGCGCCGGTAGCAGATTGCGCCTCTAGTACATTGGAAGGAGTCAAGCCACCAGCAAGTATCCATTTTGTCTTGGGGTAAGCAGCGGAGAGCTGAGTAAATCGAGGCCAGTCACTGGTATGGCCGGTACCTCCGTATAGATCTTTTTGGTATGCATCGAGGAGGATAGTATCGGCAAATGTCGTAAAATCCTCTGAGAATTCGTCTTTTGTGTCGAGGCGAGGCGCAAGCCAAAGTCGCTCTTTACCTAGTTGATAAGACATAGAAGCTAAAGTAGGACTACCAATTTGTAGACCAGTATGTATCTGAAAATAATCAAAGCATGAGCCTCGCATTTGATCAAGTTCTTCGGGGGCAGTTTCAACATCTACAATCACACGCTTTCCTACTGGCACATAGCTAGCCAATTCAGCAGCACGATCTAAACTAACTGCCCTCGGTGACTTAGGATAAACAATAAAACCACAATAATCCGCACCTAACGAAAGAGCGAGTTGAACATCCTCTATTCGAGTAAGTCCACATACTTTAATCTTAATAGAACTATCCACAATCCGAAGATCGACCGCGAAATAGCGAATTGCAAATACTTTACAAAAATATTGCCACTATTGATAGTACCACTCACTACGTTTTACAAGTACAAGAAGTACCATGCCCTTTAAATAATACGATAGATAAAGAGAACACATTTTATTTTTGTTTAGATTTCATAGCTTCTTTTTAATATAATAATACACAGGTGCTAAAAATGTTAAGAAGTTGTCAAAACGTGCATACACAAAAACAAGTTCGTATTCTATTTTATGATGGGACATGTGGCCTATGCACGCGAAGCATACGTTTTTTAATTAAAGTCGATAGACGAAACCGCATTAAATATGCGCCTCTAAATGGCAGTACCTCCGATAAAAAGCTCCCAAAAGAGCTACGTGATCCATCCAATCTATCAACAGTTGTCTATCTTAAGGAAGATAGTGGTAAGAGTAGTCTACATACCCGATCAGATGCTGTATGCGCCATACTAAAAGAAGTTGGGGGAATATGGCTGATAGTAGGGAAATTATTACGTATTATTCCACTTTTTTTGCGGGAAGGAGCATATCGATTAATAGCAAAATACCGCTATTTACTTTTCCCTGTTGGTGCATGCCAATTATTAAAGCAGGAAGAAAAAGAACTCTTCCTAGATTAAGTCCACAATCAGCCATTGCAAGTAAGTGGAATATTACGTAGCCTATGTTGATGAAATTAGCACAGGGACAGATATGGGAGACAGCACCTGAAGTACATAGTTACGAGGGTAAAACCTTCTATTTAAGGATTGTAGACTTAGATAGGAAAACAGTGAGGTATAAAGAAATGCTCACAAAAAACACTAAAAATGGTTACCATAAGGAAGCCACGAAAAAAGTTTTCTTCGGGCTTATAAAACATGCCAGGCTTACTCCTGAATAATGAAGGTTACACGTGGGGAGATCTGTCGACGCACTCTTACAGGGCGGTGCCCAAATTGTGGTTATTTTGGTATATTTCGAACATGGTTTCGTCTGAGAAAACTCTGCGTTAACTGTAAAATGGAGCTAGAAAAAGATGAATCTGGCTTTTACTTAGGTACTACTTCGATTGGATACGTTATGGCTATTATATTAGTCATCGTTCCGGTCTGTTTCCTCGTGATTTTCGAAGTTTTAAAAGCATGGATAGGGGTGGTAATTGCTATCACTGGATCAATTGTCCTATTCTTAGCACTGTATCCAATTATTCTTTGCTCTGTTATTATGCTTTATTACACAGTACAAGCCGAGGAACTACCAATCAACAACGGCAATAAATAAAGCTAAATATAATAACCCAAATACTCTAGCCCAAGAGTTAAAAACCAAAAAATAAAACTAGCACTTACGAACAAACAAACAGAATCTCCAATAATCATAATTCACTGAAATCTATAAGCTCGATTGGCCTGCTTTTTTTATAGCTTGAAACTCGGAGCGAGTCGTAGGCATGATAGACAATCTGTTGCCTCGCTGTAGCGCGCGCATGTTAACAAGCTCAGGCATTGATTTCATTTCTTCGAGCGAGACTTGTCGCACAATATCAGCTTTGAAGCTCACATCTACAAGTATCCAACGTGGGTTTTTAGGATCACTTTTGGGATCAAAATATTTCGATTTCTTATCGAATGCTGTAGGATCAGGATATGGCTTACTTGCGACTTGAGCGATACCAGCTACGCCAGGTGGATTAGTGTTTGAATGATAAAAAAGAATTAAATCCCCGATCCGCATATCGTCCCGCATAAAATTACGGGCTTGGTAATTACGAATACCGTCCCAAGGTTCCGTCTGTTTAATACATGCTTTAAGATCTTCAAAAGAGAAGACATCAGGCTCGGATTTCATTAACCAATAATTCATAATAATAAGAGAATATTTTAGTAAATGACGATGAAGTTCAGATATAATACTGAAGGCAAATAAACTAGACGTGTTCTATTTGTATGGCTCGTGAATCAACCTATTCCAAGTTTCTCAAGTATTCGGTCAAGATCATCATTACCAAAATATTCAATTGTTATTCGACCCTTTTTTGATGAATGTTGAATACCAACGCGAGTGTTGAAATATTCCCCTATCCTTTTTTCGAGATCGCGCACTGCTGCTTGTTCAGCCTCGGAAACTTTACTTTTGTCGACTTTTTCAGTGACTTTACCCACCTTTAAATTGCGTACTTGAACTTCTGCTTCTCGAACACTCATACCTGTCTCAATAATACGACGTGCTAGAATTTTACGGTGTTCTGTGCTTTTCAGTCCTAGAATAACTTTCGCATGGCCAGTAGAGATGAGTCGTCGACTTAGAAAACCCTGTATCTCTGAGTCTAAAGATAATAAACGTAGAGAATTAGCGACCGTAGTACGGCTTTGCGCTACCCGCTCCGCAACAGCCTCTTGAGTGAGGTCAAAGTCCTGCAACAAACTAGCATAGCCAAGGGCTTCATCTATTGGATTGAGATTCTCTCTTTGTAAATTTTCAATTAATGCTAAGCTCGCCGAAGATGCATCACTTGCATTTATAATGCGCGCAGGTATCTTATTTAACTTAAGATGCTTGTAGGCGGTCAGACGGCGCTCGCCAGCGATGAGCTCATAACCACCACCCTTACTATTGCGAACAACAATCGGCTGAAGTAGTCCTTCGGATTGGATACTCTTGGCTAACTCTTCAATAAGTTCAGGCTGAATTTCTCGCCGAGGCTGATAAGGGTTAGGAACAATGCTCTTAAGCTCAAGTTCTGTGTAGCCTAGCGCATTAGAAGTAGTACTGGAAACAACACCGTAGCCTAAATCCTTATCACTGGGTACTTTCTTCACTGTAGAAGCAGTAGTTGCATCACTAGAAGGGTTGGCATCAGCCCTCTCTGTTCCGGAAATGAGGCCGCTCAAGCCTCTGCCAAGTCTGGATTTAGAATTAGACATTATTTATTGGGTAATAGGTATAAAGATAGTTTCACCTACTTTTAGGTCTCGTGAGGGGTTTACGATCTTATTAGCGTTTTGAATATGTTTGATGGTGGAGTTGTTATCACGCGCAATTCCACTTAATGTATCACCAGAGCGTACAACATATGGCTTACCGGTCTTAGGAAAATCATCAGAAAAATGCACTTTAGGTCCGACTGTGGGTCGAGTGTCCACCACACGAGCGACGGCATTGATCGCGCTTTGGGTCTCCTTAGCAAGAGCATTCACCTGACGATTTAAGTCACCAATTATCTGCTCTTTTTGAGCGTCATCTGCATTCTTATAATCTTGGCGAAAGGTATCTATAGAGGAAGAAAGGCTGGCGATTTGCATCTGTGCCTCATTAGTAGCTGAGGCAACTTCGACTCGTAGCCGTGCATTTTCACGGCGCAACTCTTCCATCTCAAGTCTTACGGTTTTAACTTGCTGGCTTAGGAGACTAAGGTCTTGACTGTGATTGGCCACTGTCACCCTTAAGTAATCAGACTGCGCGAACAACAGTCCGTTTGAGGCGATTAAGCCACTTGTATAAACGATAAGTGGAAGTAAGAACTTGCTCATTAAATAACAAGATTTTCAATACAGCATCAAATGTCAAAGAAAAGTGTTGGTCAACATAGGTATAAATTATGAAATATCCATTTTTCTAGATGATTGAACAAAACTCATATTGGCTACACGACTGGAGCCCTTTCTTAATTCAGTTTCCTGATAATCCTTTAGGCTTAGATGGGATACGGTATTATGGGCTTTCCTACCTGCTCAGCTTCCTAGCCGCTTGGTTTCTACTAAAGCTTTATAATGCTAAAGGTAAATTTACCATTCACGCCGATGCGCGCGCGACGCTAATTACCGCAATTATAATCGGCGTTCTAGCCGGCGGCAGACTGGGATACATGCTACTCTACGATTTTGAGTCTTTATTAAAGAGCCCTTGGCTAATCTTACGAGTAGACCAAGGTGGGATGTCTAGTCATGGCGGCTTCCTAGGAGTGACCGTAGCCATGTTCTGGTTTGTTAAAAAACATGAATACAGTATCCTGAACCTTGGCGATGTCATTGTAACACTTGCACCAATTGGGCTACTACTAGGACGAATCGCCAACTTTATAAATGGAGAATTATGGGGACGCGTTAGCTACGTGAGTTGGGCTGTAATATTTCCACAGAGTCCTAATAGTTATAACCCAGCCTTAGGAACGTATGGCCGAGAACCTCGTCATCCATCGCAGCTCTACGAAGCCGCTTTAGAAGGAGGCTTATTGTTACTCTACGTACAGTGGCGTTTTTGGAGAACGAATCCACCAGCGGGACAAATCGCTAGTGAATTCCTTGTCGGATATGGCATCCTAAGAATTATTGGAGAAGTATTTCGCCAGCCTGATGCATCTTTAATTCTGAACATAAGCCGCGGACAGTTTTACTCAATTTTCATCATACTAATTGGCATTATCGTCTGGAAAATAACAAATAGAAGACATCGTGTGGTATAATCGTTTCAATACTTTGAAATTTTAATACTTTGTAAGGAAATCTTGCTTTCGCGTGGTTAGGTGCTTTTTTAGATTATATAAGTGCCCAGATGGCGAAATTGGCAGACGCGCTAGACTCAAAATCTTGTTCCTTCGGGAGTGTGGGTTCGACCCCCACTCTGGGTACCAATCAAACTGCTGATAATTATCATTTTGTAAGTTAATTTTGTTTCTAGTTGAACATAATGTAAATATTTCCTTTGATTTGAAATATGAGGTTTAGTTTTCTGTTAATTACTCCACTTTTTTTATGCCAACTACTCGTTGGGCAAACGATTATCTATGTAGACAAAGATGCTGCCGAGGGCGGCGATGGAACTTCTTGGCCTTCAGCATATAAGTTCCTTAACGATGCCCTCAGCGATGCCGGGATCGGTCTAGGGGAGCATCATATATGGATAGCAGAAGGGACATACTACACCGACGAGGGTAATCTGTATGTTAATGACGACCAAAATAGTAAATTTGTAATTCCCTCCACCGTGACCGCTGTCATTGGCGGATTTGTAGGCACAGAGATATCCGCTGATGCAGCTGACCCAGCACGCTACTTGACCACACTGTCTGGCCTTGTTTTTGAAGAATACGGCGCGACTGGAATCGGGAGTTCATATCTGCTCGAGACCGAAGCGGGTACTTCTGCTTTACTGATAAAGGGTTTCACGGTGAGCAATTCTTCTGATCAAAGCGGCTGCTTGATTAATATTAATGACTCAACAGATCGCATACAGACAACCTTTGAGCAGTGTCTTTTCCTGGATAATGAATCCACCGAGACTCTGATTGTAACAAGTAGTAGCGATACCGTCATATTTCGAAATTGTCGTTTTGAAAGATGTCAGAGCTCCGGCGGCTACTTCATCCAATACGGAAACTTTGAAACCTGTTACTTTAATCAAAATAACTCTCAAAATTCGATGTTATATCGACCCGGCACCATCGATCGTTGCTTTATTAGCGATAACACGACGACTTCTAATTCAGACTCACTAATTTTCGAACCAAACAATGTGTTTAGCTCACTACTCTACCGAAATGTGGCGGGCAGTAGAATAATTGACGCAAATTATCAACAACTGCAACTGCTGCATTCAAGCTTCATTGATAATTATAACTACTCACATTCCTCAGAAATATCTAATAGCGTCACCGTAGGTAACTGTTTATTCTTCCGCAGTGGTTTCAGTCTAAGTCCGATTTTAGATACTGCTACAGTGGGTTATAAGTCGACGGTCAATCTTCCCGTGCAATCCGCATTCTTTGGGGTTTTTGGTTACGCTCAAAGTAACTCCAATGGAACTAACAGCAATGGAACATATGTTCGACTCTACAACTTACAAAACCAAGATCCATATGCTGGTAGTAGCGTATTTGAGTCTGGTTTTTTCAAAAAATTTGAATCAGTAATCCCCTCAGAGACACTAAATGTATACCTAAGCCCAGAACAGTCAAACGGCCTAAGTGGCGGCGAATTCCTTTCTAGAATGCAATCCATGCACGGCCGTAGTTTGGATAAATATGGTGATTCATACGCGCCAGAGTTAACGCCCATTGTATTGCCAGATTTAGTCATTCTTGACCCATTCGTTAATTCATCGGATCCACTTGGCCCCGACGGACAACCATTCACAGAAGACGATGGATTACGTTTAGACCCCAATTCTCAATGGGCCTCTGAGGTCATCAACGTCACAACGATCACTGCAGACTATGAATTATATGATATCCTCGGGAATCCTCGTATTACAGGTGGACTCATCGATTTAGGAGCTTATGAGTATGCCCCTATTCAAGATGCGGATGGCGATGGTATCAGCGATGCCAACGACGACTTCCCTAATAATCCTAGCGAGACGCTGGATACCGATGATGACGGCCTAGGTGATAATCAAGATAGTGACGATGACGGAGACGGAGTAGACGACGCAGTAGAAATTGCTTCAGGCACTGATCCAAAACAATACAACAGCGCATTATACAACTTTGTACAAAGCCTAGGTAGTGGTGCATACGATGCTGATGACCTATCCGATTCTAGGCTGGCGGGTCAAAGTGATGTTACCTCGGAGCCGAATTCATTTAATCTCTTTACTACTGACCAAGTAGATACAGCTGCTGTGTCTGCTCGCTCAGCCGGTCAAAATGATGTTATTTCGGATCCAAGTTCCTTTAGCTTATACAACGCTAGTGACTTATCCACGGCACAATCAAGTTCACGGACCCTTGGTCAACAAGATGTAGTCACAAGCCCACTGAGTTATGGTCTCTACAGTCCTTCATATGTTGTATCATTACTTGATTCGAACAGGGTTGCAGGACATAGCGATGTGATAGCCGATCCTACCTCTTACGGACTGTATTCCGAAGAAGGTATTTCTGAATTAATCACAGATTTAAGACCTGGATCGATTGTTTTAGACGTAGGACCGAGCAACTCTGCGACATTAGAACTTCAAATTGAGCGTAGCTCTAACCTCAGCAGCTGGACTGCTGTTACAGAAGATATTGTAGAGATTGAGATACCACTAAGTGTAGATACTGAATTCTATCGCTTCGCATTCCCACAGGATTAAATACTTTTAAGGCAATTGATGTATCTGTACATCAGTAAGGGGAAGACTAGCGAGCCCCTAGCCCGCTCTAAATTATTGCCATATTATTGCTAGATTTCTGGAAAAATGGCTATTTTATCTTAGCGACTATATTTGTAGGGTAAATATATGAAAATCACTCACTAAAATTGACTTACGAAATAAATCACACGAGGTTGACTGGTGTTCAATTTCTGGTTCCTTATTATACGTTTCCTTAACATGATTTCTGGATGCCAATTTTTCTTAATATTACTAGGTCTTTATAGCTGTTAATCAGATATAGTTATATTTATTTTAGTCTATAAAAACATTTTTTACGCTAGCTAAAGTCCCATCCCACTACATGCCAGCTCTAACAGATTATCGTACAGACAGCTATAAGCCGTTACTGTTTGCCTTTTGCTTATTTGCACTTTGTTGGATAACTATACTGCTTTTTGCAGGTGGCTTTACCACCAGTATAAAAGCAGGCATGGCTTTCCTAGACTGGCCTCTTTCTAACGGCTCGGTGAATCCCCAAGGATGGCTCACTGAAACAGACAAGTTAGCCGAGCACAGCCACCGCTTACTCGGCATGAAGATCGGGCTCCTCTCCATTGGATTGCTACTTTGGACTTACTTGCGGGAATCTCGAGATTGGGTGCGTAGACTTTCCCGCATTCTATTGCTAGTTGTCATTCTGCAAGGTGTATTAGGTGGAGCGCGAGTTCGCTTCGATCAATTGAATATTATGAGTGATCATAATTTAATCGCCCAAAGTTTTGCTGTAATTCATGCCTGTGGAGCAATGATAGTACTAAGTATACTTGTCGCTCTTACTTTAGCTAACACACGTAGATGGATTGATGGTAGTTCAGGTTTAGACCGTGCGACCCCTACAAGCGTGAAAAGATGGAGTGTAATTGCCACTGCAGCTGTATTTGCACAAATCCTAATTGGAGCGATTATGCGGCATGCCGATGCCGGCCTAGCTATAGCAAAATTCCCGCTTGCTTCACAATCAAGTCTCTTGCCCTCCTACTGGAATTTTGGCATCAGTATCCACTTTGCACATCGTGTTGGTGCAATAATTGTTAGCGTTATTCTGCTTATCTTTTTAGGTAAGGTCTGGGGATCGACTACTACTAAACGCGCACTTGGTTATGGGGCCATGCTCATTGCTCTAGGGCTAGGGATGCAAATCTATCTAGGTGCTTTGACTATATGGACAGTCAAAAACCCTTATGTTGCTACTGCACACCACCTAGTAGGTGCTTTTCTGCTTGCCAGCACATGGGGGCTAACTTTCCTCGCTCATCGCCCTACATCTCACACTGTTGTAAATTCACATTTATCTCCAAATCAGTTTTGAGCCTCCCAAAGACAGATACCAACAACTATAATGGCGAACTAGCTAGCGCAGTCATGCCATTACGCGCGCGGATTGGAGATTACTATGAACTTACTAAGCCCAGGCTTAGTTTCTTGTCTGTAATTACTGCAGTCATCGGATACCTAGCGATGGACCCCAATCGCGATTTTGGAATTTTAATCAGCTTGTTAATAGGGACTTCTCTATCTGCAGGAGGAGCTGCAATACTTAACCAGTGGCTAGAACGTGATGCGGATGCTCGCATGGTAAGAACTAAAGATCGCCCAATTGCGGCAGGTCGAGTCACTCCATTAAGTGCACTGCTCTATGGTTTAGCTCTGAGTGTGGTTGGCTGTATACTTCTCTACATAGGCGCCAATCCCCTGGCGGGCTTGCTCAGCGCGGCAACTATAGCTTCGTACGTTCTACTTTACACGCCACTGAAAAAGCTAACTACATGGAATACACTCGTAGGAGCTATTCCTGGTTCCCTTCCACCTCTAATCGGCTGCGCTGCTGCCCAGGGTCAAATAAATACTCTAGGTTGGATACTTTTTCTGATTCTCTTCTTTTGGCAAATGCCGCACTTTTTCGCGATCGCATGGACATACCGACAAGATTATCAAAAGGGCGGTTTTGTAATGCTTTCAAATTCCGAATCAGGAGGTAAAAAAGTTGCCCGCCAAGCCTTCATGTTCTCGCTGGCATTAGTAATTAGCACACTCCTACCAGTAATTTTAGGATTCAGCACTTGGGTCTATGGCATAGTTGCTGTATTATGCGGATGGTATATACTACATCATTCAGTCGCATTTTTAAATGTAAAACAGCGAGATGGTGCAGCTCGTAAATTATTTTTAGCCTCTATCTTTTACTTACCAGCGCTCTTATTTCCTCTAGTGCTGGATCTTTGGCTACTTTAGTTTACTATGACGTTTACTGAATCGTTACCGACACTAAATGCATGCCTAAACGGCACAGCCACAATACTACTTACAGCAGGATTTGTGTGCATCAAGACGAGTCGCGAAAAGGCGCACAGAGCTTGTATGCTATCAGCATTTACTGTATCAGTCATTTTTCTATTTTTCTATGTCTTGCACAAATGGCTAGTGCAAGGAGTACATACTCCATTTGGGGGTGATGGTGCATGGCGCACTATCTACTATACAATGCTACTGTCTCATATCGCTCTAGCTATTATAATTGTACCGCTCATACTAAAAACTCTTTCCTTGGCAATCCGCGGCAATCGTGATTCTCACAAAAAATGGGCGCGCTGGACTTTTCCAATATGGTATTATGTTTCTATTACCGGAGTTTTAATTTACTGTTTCTTATATCTTTGGTGGCAAGAATCCTCAGTAAGTGGCTAATACAAGGCCTAATCCAAAAGCGCAGAATATAGCGATTAGCTGGCATTACTTACTCTACTGTCATCACACCCCGCATGCCAGCATATATATGAGCAGGAAAGGAGCATAAAAAATTATAGTCTCCAGCTACTTCAGGAGCCGTAAACTCAACAGTGTCGCTTTCCCCAGGTCCAAGTAGCTTTGTAGCTGCTATGATTCCCGCACTGTATTGCAAAGGAATGTAGTCGTTATCACGCGAAGAGGCGGCATCGGTCGCAAAAGTATTAACATTTATATCTGCTCCTAGGATAACTAGATTATGCCCCATTGTAGCTTTCGGCATCTTACCAAGATTTACTAGTTTGAGTTTTACCGGGCCACCAACTGGCACAGCAAAGAACTCTATGTTAAAACGCATCTTATCATCTGCTGTTATCTCTACTACTGTTACACCATTTACTAGAGAAACAGGTTCTATGTTGGCATTTAGATCAGAGACGGAAACCTTCGAAATCCCATTGCTCGCAGTTTCAACAGATGAGGGATCATTACATGCTAGTAAGAATAATACAGGAAGAAACCATAGATAGATTTTAAACATTCATTTTTATAAACACTCTTTAAATCATAAAGTCCAGTTTTCTACCTGAATAAGTATAAATTACCTAAACATTACTATATCTAATAGCATACGTTAGACTTACTGATGCTAATAGTTATTTGAAGTTTAACTTGTAAGATACGATTAGCTGAGTAGTATACAATGACCGTTATACCTTCTGTATAAGCTCATTTAACATCGTTCGTAGTTCAATTACTCGTGAAGTCCATTTCGGTACGTTTATTGCGTATTTTTCCAACTATCAGTATCTGGGTTCTAACCGCTTTTATTAGTGGTTGTAGTTTGGACACTCGTATGTCCACATTCGTACCCAAGGGTCCGATAGCAGAAACGCAGCTAGACTTATTTATGCTAACGGTCTGGGTAACAGGTTTTATCTTTATTGCCGTAGGTGGAGTCTACACCTACACCATCATAAAGTTTCGCGAGAAACCTAACGATGATCGACCGCTTCCAACTCAAGGACATGGTAACCCACTGATAGAAATCGGCTTAATCGGTGCTTCTATATTTTTACTTGTCATTATAGCTGTGCCAACCTTACAGGGGATTTGGTTTACTCATGACACACCTGATGACCCAGAGAGCCGCATGGGTACTTGGTACAATGGAGACGAACTCTCTGATGAGGAAGCAGACAACCCACTCATCATTAAAGTTAAAGGATACCGATGGTGGTGGGCCTTTGAGTACCCGCAACTCGGCATTACAACGGCCAACGAGATGGTTATCCCTGCTGGTAAAGTTGTGCACTTAGAATTACGCTCTGTAGATGTAATCCACTCTTTTTGGTTACCTAAAATTGCGGGTAAAGTTGACCTCATCCCTGGAAGAACGAATTCTATGTGGATACAGGCAGGAGACAATTACCTTAATTGGAAAGAAAAGCACGGTCATAAAGCTGATGACGAAAGCTTAAGGGCTGAATACTCTAGCTACCTCGAAGAAGAGATTCACGATTATTACTATGGCCAGTGCGCTGAATATTGCGGCGACTCCCACGCTCGCATGCTATTTCGTGCTAATGTCGTAAATGATGATGATTTTACCACTTGGGTTGCAGATGAAAAAAATGGACACAAAGCTCCAAGCAATATGAATTGGGATGAGTGGTATGCAGCTTACGATGAGAACCCAAATCAACTCTCCGGTGACCTACACGAGGGCCTCAAGATATTCATGGGTAGGGGTCAGTGCGCTTCTTGCCACCAAGTTGCAGGCAATCCAAGGGCACTTGGAGTAGCAGGGCCTAATTTAACTAATGTAGGCTCACGTATGTCAATCGCTGCAGGCTGGCTCAATCATCGATCCGACACTAATAATGTAGATATAGAAAAGCAGTACGATAACTTTTTTAAGTGGATCAAAGAGACCGATGTCGTAAAGCCCGGGAACTTAATGTGGCGAGCTAATGGTGGTGGTATCGGCGAATTGACTAATGAAAATGGTGAAATTGCCCTTTTAACAGACGATGAAATCCATAAACTTTCACTTTATCTTCAATCCCTAAAATAAGCTATACCTATGAGCTACACAGAAATCCAGACACCTATTAACCCTTCTACTAAGGATACTACTTCTGTACCTCAAGTTCTGACTCCACAGAGCAGTCAAATCGGACTAATGCGCCCTGATCATAGCAAGAACGTTATTATTGATTGGTTGACTACTGTTGATCATAAAAAGATCGGTTTAATGTACGGCGCAATTGCACTGTTTTTTCTTTTGGTTGGTGGTGTCGAAGCACTCATAATTCGCACTCAACTAGCTATTCCAGAAAATGACCTTATATCTGCTCAACGATATAATCAGCTTTTTACGATGCATGGTACGACCATGATTTTCCTAGCCATTATGCCGCTCAATGCTGCGTTTTTTAACTTTTTAATTCCTCTGCAAATTGGTGCCCGTGATGTAGCCTTCCCACGTGTAAATAGTTTTAGCCTTTGGGCTTTTGTAGCTGGCGCTCTTGTTATTAATTTTGGATGGATTTTACAGGCCCTTCAAGTCATGGGGCTCTTTCAAGCAAGCGGGCCAACAGCTGGAATGAATGATTTCGTACCCGCTATGGGATGGTTCGGATATGCACCGATAACTGGTATAAATTTCACAGGTGCTGGGACTGATTTTTGGATTATGGGTCTACAGATCTTGGGTATTGCCTCACTATCTGCTGCTATGAATTTCGTTGTGACTATAATTAATATGCGTGCCCCAGGTATGAAAATGATGCGCATGCCGGTTTTTACTTGGATGACACTAGTCGTCTCTCTTTTGATAGTATTTGCATTCCCAGCCATCACAGTAGCCCTAGGTCAATTAATGTTTGATCGCTGCTTTGGCACTAATTTTTTCGTGGTAGCAGGTGGTGGACAGCCCATACTCTGGCAACACCTCTTTTGGATTTTTGGACATCCTGAAGTTTATATTTTAGTGTTACCCGCGATGGGTATTGTCTCAGAAGTACTGCCTGTTTTCTCCAAGAAACCTTTATTTGGTTATGCTATCGTGGTATTCTCCGGTGCAGTAATCGGATTTCTCGGATTTGCAGTATGGTCTCATCACATGTTTACTACAGGCTTAGGGAAAGTAGCTACTGCCGCCTTCTCATTGCTCACCATGGCTATCGCCGTGCCCACAGGGGTCAAAATTTTTAATTGGATAGGTACTCTTTGGGGTGGTCGCGTGCGTTTTAGTGCGCCAATGATATTTTCTATCGGATTTGTATGGATGTTTATGATGGGGGGGTTCTCCGGCATAATGCACTCATCGGCACCAGCTGATGCACAACAGCAGGATAGCTACTTTGTTATCGCACATTTTCACTATGTAGCTATTGGGGGCATCTTTCTTGCAGTCGTAGCTGGAATCTATTTCTGGCTCCCAAAAATGATTGGTAAAATGTGGAAGGGAAATTTAAGTACTTGGGTCGCCATCTTTAGCACGGCGGGTCTAAACATTACTTTTTTTCCTATGCATTTTCTTGGCCTTCTAGGCATGCCACGCAGAACCCATACTTACTTAGCAGGATTTGGCTGGGAAACCTACAATCTCATCTGTACTATAGGTGCATATATTCTCGCTTTTGGCATTTTGCTTCTTGTCGTAGATATTGTACGCTGCTTCCGTTACGGCGAGCCGGCGGGAGATGATCCTTGGGATGCACGCACACTTGAATGGGCGACTACCTCCCCTCCAAAAGTTTATAATTTCGCTAAAACCCCTATCATTCCTGCTCGTGATGCGCTTTGGGAGAACAAATATGGTCCGAAAAACCGAAAAATCACTTATGAGGACGATCATGGTCACGGCATTCACATGCCTAGTCAGTCATGGATGCCCCTGATCGCATCGCTAGGCTTTATTCCACTCGGTTTAGGTATGTCACTAATGCAAGCAGGCGTTCCTTTCATGGGTTATTTCGCTATATTCGGGTTAGTAATGCTCAGTATCGGAGTTGCTCTTTGGGCAATAGAAGGGCCGGGCGGCTATCACCTGAATGCCAAAGAGAACGTCGCTTAGGCTGCTTATTCGAAACTTTCTAAGGACTTATTCTAATTACTAATATGCACACCGCCGAAGCGTCGCACGAGGACAGTCACGATAATCTAATTATTGATAATAAGAAACTTCTCATGTGGGTTTTCTTAGGGTCAGACTGCATGTTTTTCGGTACTCTTATTTCTACTCATTTAATCTACCGCAAGTTATACCCTGAGTCATTTGACCCAACCGCACTTTTTAGCTTAGAACTCACTTCGTTTTCTACATTCATACTTTTAATGAGTTCCTTCCTTATGGCACTAGCCGTTTCGGCTATGCACAAAGGAGAACTTAAAAGCTTCCGAAACAATGTTATCGGCGTAGTATTTTTCGGTCTTATATTTCTAGGCTGCCAAGTCTACGAATTTGCCCACTTCGTCCACGAGGGCTTAACTCTTTCAACTAACACTTTCGGCTCAACATTTTATATGATGACAGGAACGCACGGAGTTCATGTTGCTATAGGTGTATTCTGGCTCGTCTGCATGTATTTTTACTCGTACACTGGCAAAATGAATGCTCACGAGAGTGCAGTCGACGTAGAAGTCGCAGGACTCTATTGGCACTTCGTTGATATCGTATGGATTGTAATCTTCACAGTAGTCTACTTGATTGAATTTATCTAAATATTATATTAATTAATTAAAATTTCATATTTTATAATCTATGACTGATAACGACTACCAACCAGTTCCCTTAGCGCCTGATTCTCATAAAGACAGTGAGACTGAAAAATACCATACCTTCGTGAATCTTGCGCTAGGCCTAGCAGCAATCACTGGTATCGAACTCGTACTTGTCTATCTACCCTTCAATAAGGCTCTAATCTTCACTGTCTTGATAACACTTTCTTTGTTTAAATTTGTAGCTGTCATAGCTTGGTTCATGCATCTAATCTACGATAAACTAATTCTTACACTTGCCTTTGGAACGGGTTTATCAATAGCAACCGGCACCTTTATTGCATTAGGTTTTCTCACCTCTCGTGGTAATGTAGATATGGAAGCGATCACCGGATTTTAATCCAGATCCTCTGCTTTAGAACCAATATTTTTCATTGGTTCTAAAGTAAGCCTTATTTTATTTAATGGTGTTGATGCACTCAAACTGGGTGACTAATCTGTTTTTCTGATGCAGTTACACTGGCATACCGAACCACTCCTACTCATTACTCTTTTGGGCGTTGGTTGGCTTTATGCTCTTGCCATAGGCCCACTACGAAAACGTATAGCAAAGCAAGAAGA
>CABXXS010000003.1 GCA_902516225.1 Puniceicoccaceae bacterium
TGAAATTATTGAAGGTAACTTTACTTGGCAAGAAGCCAAAGCAGATGCGGAATCTAGGGGTGGTCGATTAGCTATTATTAATTCTCAAGCTAAACAATCTACGGCAGAAGCTTTGCTTGAAGATCAAAGAAATAGTGGAAATGAATATTTTATCGGTGCTCAGCCAACTGGAATTGATTTAGAGTATCGCTGGATAGATGGAGTGCTCTTGGATTATAGTAATTGGGCGCTCGGTGAGCCGAGTGATCTTACCAATCATTATCCAACTCTTACAACAGGAGGCTGGGGTAATATAAATTTTGGAGAATGGAACGATTCTACGAGTCCCTACGTAGATGGATATGTAATAGAAAATATAAATAGCAACGACGGTGATAATGATAGCGATTTCATCACAAGTCCGAGTACAGCGAGCGCGGTAGTGGATTCACCTTTTATTTTTGAGATAACTACCGTTAATGGTGAGGGGCTTGCCTTTAGTAATTCCGATAACTTGCCGCCAGGTCTTACGCGTGTAGATAATATTATCTCAGGAACACCTACCTTGGCAGGTACGTACGCCGTGACTGTATCTGCCGCAGGTCCTGGAAACTATGGCGATCAAGTCCTCATTATCACTGTTACCGATCCTGCTCCTGAGATTACTTCTTCTCTAGCAGATCAGAATATTTTAGCAGGTGATCTTTTTGTTTACCAGATCACAGCTACTGACAATCCTACTGTATTCTCCGCTGCTGGATTGGCTGCAGTCGGTGGTTTGGTCCTAGATTCTGTTACGGGCGAAATTTCTGGAACTCCAGTTAACTCTGGTAGTTTCCAAATCGCAATAAGAGCATCAAACAGTACGGGGTTTGGTGGTCCAGGTATATTTAACCTTACTATAGTCCCAGACATATCTCCAGAGGTAATTATTACTAGCCCAGCTGGAGGAAGTGCTTTTACAGCTAGAGAAAGCATAGAAGTCTTAATTAATGCTGCTGATGCAGATGGGTTTATAGCTGCAGTAGAGATCTTCGGTAATGGCCAAATACTCGGGCTAGCACAGCCTACTGGAGCATTGGCTGAGTACCGCTTTGACCTCTTAACTGATATTGAAGATGTAGGTACTCTTAACTTAGAAGCGCGCGCAACTGATGATATGGGGAATGTAGCTTCTTCTGACGTCATTAATTTAAATGTAATCAATGGAAAACTCATAAGCGAAAGCCCATTATTTGAAATTACCGGTAACTCTAATTGGCCCTATTCTATCACACTAGCGGAAACATCTGAGGGTGCATCCAGCCAAGAAGAACAAACACTAGACATAAATGTAACTGGTCTGCCGGTTGGCGCTCAGTACAGAATTTTTAAGACCACTGAAAATGACCCTTATGTTTCGCCAGCTCAGACACTATCGGCAGGCACTAACACTATTACAGTAGATGCAGTCGCCTTTGATAGGACGGTAAGAATTCAGTTTTCAAACGGTGCTATAACTTTTGATTCTCTTATCGTAAACGCTAAGTATGCTCCAACTACGATCAGCATTGATGACTTTCATCTATTAAACACCTTAAATGATCCCAACAATTTACCAACTGATAATCCTAATCTATCGATAAGCGTAGCTGAGAACGGTCTTGGTCTTATATTGGGCCCAGGTACTTCAACTCTTGAACGTGATGCCTGGGGTACAACCTCACGCACTTTTGGACAAACAGGGGAATGGTTTGATGGTAGCCTAGTAAGATTTGGTAATTCAGGGAATCAACAGATACTCGACTTTCGCATTACCAACAACACGGGGGCTGATGCTAAACTCAAAAAGATTTCTTTTGATCTTCGCCGGCCCCCAAATAACGCTAATTACGCTACGGATTTTCAGCTATTGTACCTGGCAACAGGTGACTCAGCACTAATTAAGGGGTCTTCTGTAGCAACCGGCACTGAGATGAATGATTTAGCTGGTATCGGCTCTGACGTCCTAGTTCCAGGGCTTAACTACTTTAGCGAAATTATCGGAGAGAACATTTCTGGTACTGCATGGATCGCAGACGGCGGCTATGCAAATATACGCCTTAAGTTAAATACTACTGCTCCCCAAGCAGTTACCCAATTGGATAACTTTGTGATCACATGCGAAGTTTTAGATATGGACCTACCCACTTTTACCTCTTTACCAACCGCTCCATCGATCGCGGAGAACTCTGGAGCAGGCCAAGCTATCTACACTGCTGCAGCAACAGATGATTCTGCAGTCACTTATACGCTCAAAGAAGTCGACGACTACATTTCCTTTAGCATTGATGAACTTACTGGGGTAGTGACGCTAACGGATGATCCTGACTACGAGAGTCAGTCTTCTTATGTTTTCACCATTGTTGCTACCGATTCGTTTGGTAACTCCTCCGAGCAATCGCTCACACTATCTATTACTGATTTAGACGATACTGCTCCGGTATTTACCTCTTTAGCAACGGTTTCATCGATCGAAGAGAACTCTGGAGCAGGCCAAGCTATTTACACGGCTAATGCAACGGATCCTTCTGTAGTCATTTACTCGCTTAAGCCAGTAGACGATTCTGCTTCCTTTAGCATCGATTCATCGACTGGGGTAGTGACGCTAACGGTGAATCCAGACTTTGAGAGCCAGCCCTCTTACTCCTTCACGGTCTTTGCCACCGATTCGTTTGGTAACTCCTCCGAGCAATCGCTCACACTATCTATTACTGATTTAGATGATACTGCTCCAGTATTCACCTCTTTACCAACCGCTCCATCGATCGCGGAGAACTCTGGAGCAGGCCAAGCTATCTACACAGCTACAGCAACAGATGTTTCTGGCGTCACTTACATGCTCAAGTCAGTGGGCGACTTTGCTTCCTTTACGATCGATGGAACTACTGGGGTGGTGATACTAACGGAAGACCCAGACAAGGATACGCATTCTTCTTACTCCTTCACAGTCGTAGCTACCGATGGAGCGGGTAACTCCACTGAGCAATCGGTAACACTGCGTATTATTATTGATTCTGACGGAGATGGCGTAAGTGACACAGATGATCCTTTCCCAAATGAGCCATTAGAATTAGACAAATTAGGGCCTACTGACTTTCAACCCAAAGACAACGTCGGATGGATAGAAGTGACCTATGCTAATTTTAGAGGTCAAACACTTATGCCAGGCATTTGGCATCCAATTACTGATAACTTTGCTACTTGGTTCGCCTTCGATAATGCTTGGTCTTATAGTAATACATACAGTTGGGATTCACAAAACCAAGTCTCAACAGGTCCCACAGGTTACACAGGGCAATGGAGTCATTACAAGACATCCAATTCTAATATTTACACCTGCAAGTTTGATTGGACTAATGGCACAAATGGTTACGGCTTCACCTATGATGGTCGAATCGATCTAGATAATGACGGCAATCAAGATGGTATACAGATAAGATCAGGCTTACAGTTCCCTGCAGAAGGTAGCCAATTAGACTTTAATCAGATACTGAATGCATTGTCGGATAACTTAGGTCTTTTCACTCTGCCCGCGAATTTCACCCCAGATGACTATGACGGGGATGGAACGGATAACGCTTTAGATATTGACGATGATAATGACGGCATTGCGGACTCATATGATCCTACTGCATTAGTATACACAGTAAGTAATACATCCGTCCCATCCTCATTAAGTGGTTACGTTGAAGTATTTTTCTCAGACTATCACAATGGTTATGGCGCATGGTATGGAGCTACAGAAAATAGTTCAATTAGTTTTTGGTATGAAGAAAATGAAGATCATGGTGACGATCATGGTTACGAACATGACGGAGATTACTTTAGATTTAATCAGACTTATTCATGGGATAGCCAAAATCTAATATCTACCACTATTGACCAAGACGTAGGAGGGATCTTTCGCGTTAACTTGAAAGATAAAACCAATGATGCCTTTTTTAGATTCACTTATGTGTGGGTAGGGAACGAGTATTATACAGATGAGAGCGGGAACGAGTACTATCCAGATGAGAGCGGTAAGGGCTTTTTCTATGACGGTCGTATGGACTTAGATAATAACGGCGTAGCAGATGGTGTACAAATACAGTCTGGCGCATCGTTTCCTGATAGCGAAAGTAATATAGACTTACGCAATATTTATAACTTAGCTCTATCTAATTACGTACCTATCGAAGCTCTTAATTACAGTGATAGAAATGTACAAGACATTGTAAATGATGTCATAAGTAAACCATGGGTATATGATCTATATAGTAGGGAGCGTATTAAAGAACTTAGTATGAATACTTCCATCTTAGACGTATCTAACAATCAAGCCACGATACAGATTCAGATGGAAGAAAGCTCTGACCTTAAGTCATGGTCAGATACTGGCGATCCTGCCACTATGGTTGTGCCAGCTGATACAGATACTAAGTTCTTCCGCTTCAAGATGGCGGAGTAATTTTTTAGGGGAATACTAGCTATATTACCTAACGCTTAGTAAGTATTATATACAAACTAGCTGTAGGTGCAGAAAGAAATAAGGGTAAATACCAGAGGTCTTCTCCCTTCCAAGCACCTTCTACTAGTGATAAAATAATCACTAAAAGAAGTAGGATATTTAAGATTATTGAGACTAATTTCATATCGATACAGTATAAATTATTCAGGGATCAACTCCGCTTTAAAAAATTGGCCCTGCGAAGAGGTTTCAATAATTCTTGTGTCAATTATTTGTAGATTATTTAGATCGTCTCCTTGCAAGATGTTCAAACGAAATGACTGCAGGTTTTCTGAACTATCGCCTGTACCATCTTCAGTATCAGAGCTTGAAGAATCTAGATTAGTAAAGAAATTTACAACCGACTGGAAGTTAGCGTCTGATTGTGTTGGGAGTGCGTGTCCAGCACTTGTGCTTATGAGTTCTGTGCAATTAGCAAACTTACCTTTTACCTCCAGTCCAATATCATAGAAGTAGGTATCATTCTGTGCGATAAAAATTAGAGCTGATTGAGCGTAGGGTGAATTGGTATTTATTACACTAATCAATCCCGTGTGAGTGGTTGGTAAATATCCATTAAATAATAATACATTATCAAAATCGTAGCTTCCTGTAGCCAAATAAACCAAAGACATGGGAACACCTTGCGAATATCCTAAAATAGCATCGAAAGGTCCGTTAGCTTCTATAAAGTTATTTAGATAATTAACGGACACGTCTGCCCAGTTGGGATCATTAGTAGGTTCTTTGCCACCGCCTGGTGGGTCATCATACCAAACGCCCCCTGTAATAGGGGAAGAGGCAAAAATAAACTCACACTCGGGCAGAGCTGCTATCAGGTCCTGCATACCCTGCTGGTATTGTAGGGAACTTGCACTGCCACCTCCGCCATGGAGACACAATATTCTACTAGCGCATAATTGCGTAGAAATGAAAGTACAGATAATGGAGATACAAAAAAAAGACTTAAATGATAGCATTATTAGATATTCGTTTTATGCAGGATCTTTGCCACCGATTAACATAATCTTCTTTAGAGTATATTCCTAAATTCCTTCGTTTATAAAATCACTAATTATTTCTAGTAACTCATTTTTGAAACCACCAAAGCCGTGATTTCCGCCGATGAATTTGTAGTGTACGACGTCGCCACTTAAATACTCATATTTTACTATATTAGTATTATTAAAAGGAGTTGTCCCATTTACTTGTGTCCCGACGTAGCCAAGACCTGTAGCTATGTTTAAAATACTTTGCTGAGCTTCTATGAAAGTACGGCTAAGCCAATTTACAGTGCCCCCATCATACGGAATAGTAGTATCATTTGTTCCATGTAGATTCAAAGCTCTCAATCTTGGATATAAAGTATAGCTGGTATCGTAGTTTCCGTCGTTATTCGCGTCTCCCCAAAATGAGTTGTTGTTGTACTGGTCAGTTGTAAGTTGGGATGCTAGCGAAATGGCATTTTTAAATGTTCCCCCAGGAAGCTCAATCATTGCCCGATTAACCATCGCTGCGCCGTTAGAAGAGCCAAGCAGTGAAATGTTGTCGGCATCTACATCAGAGTAGGTCTTTAGCTGATTAATAATATTTACTATATAATCTAAATCATCTGCCTTGGATGATTCGGTCCGAATATTCCACCGGTTATCGTAGCCCTGTAGTGCGACTAAAATATAGTCCTCAAAACCCATATATTGGTTGATCATGCCGTATGCATTACCGCCTGCTCCATGCATAAGAATAAGCACTGGGTGAGTTTGGGCATCACTGGCTGGATATTTTATCAGTGCGACTCTTTTGTAGCCTGTCTCTTGAGACCAACTCTGTGTGTGTGAAAGCTGAGAAATATCAGATAGCGAGTCAGGGTCGTCCTTCATTTTAAAACGCAGAAATTGAGCATCGTCATCTGTAAATACTGTAGCTGACGCAGTACCGCCGGTTGTCCATATGCTCAGGTCATCACTGGTTTCAATATCTACACTTATATTTGCTACTCCATTAGCAACCGCGATTAGATTCGATCCAAACTTTGCATTCACTGCATCGCGCTGGTTTACGACTGCGTCGTACTCAGCTTGAGTGATCGCATAGGTGGTAGTCGAAAGCGTGTAGCTAGTTACCCAAAAAGATAATATTAAAGATCGGATGTATTTCATGAGGTCCGTTAGATTTCGATTTGTTCAATTATTTCTAGATCGTATCCATCCAGGCCAACCACTTTACGATGGGTACTGGAAATAAGGCGGATCTGTTTTAATCCAAGCTCTACTAGAATTTGGGCGCCGATACCATAATCTCTAAAGTCCATTTTAGCGGGACCCAGTTTTTTGTGTCCATCGTCTTCAAGGTTCTCAATCACACGGATGCCCCCTTGCGCTTGCTCAATGTAAAGTAGTACGCCGTGTCCAGCTTCAGCAATGCGCTGCATTGCAGTACTCAGTGAGTTATGACCACCAACAGATTTAGACCTAAATATGTCACCTAGTAAATTTTCACTTTGTACACGCACAAGGGTAGGGTTTTTGTCCAATTTACCCATGCTAAGAGCTAGGTGCTGCCGTTCATCGAGAATGCTTTTAAAAATATGTAGGTCGAATCTGCCAAACTCTGATTCGAAGTCTTGTGTTAATACATGCTCCACTAGTTTATCGCGTGTGTGGCGATACTCAATTAGGTCTGCGATACTGATAAGTTTCAATTCGTGCTTCGCTTTAAATTTAATCAAATCAGGCAAACGAGCGAGACTTCCATCCTCATTGAGGATTTCGCAGATTATACCACTTGGATTTAGGCCCGCAAGCTGAGCTAGATCGACTGCTGCCTCAGTATGTCCTGCTCTTTGTAAAACACCCCCTGGTTTCGCTCTTAGTGGAAAGACATGCCCTGGTTGAACTAGCATTTTCGACTCAGAATTTGAATCTCCGAGTATACGGATCGTCTCAGCACGGTCGTGGGCGCTAATTCCCGTAGTTATCCCTTCAGCGGCGTCGACAGATACCGCGAAGTCGGTCTGTTGTGATTCACGGTTTTCTGACGCCATTGAGGTAATACCAAAGTGGCGGAGCTGATCTGAGTGCATGGGTACACAGATAAGTCCACGTGCATGAAGAAGCATTTGATTCACAGCTTCCGCAGTGACCTTGGAGGCAGCCATCACGAGGTCTCCCTCATTCTCGCGTGACTCATCGTCTGTAACTATGACCATCTTACCTGCTGCTATGTCAGAAATAGCAGACTCTATGCTATCAAATGGACTGTCTTCTTTAATTTTAGTGCTCATGTACTCTTTAGCTAATAAAATAATTATTTTCAGTATGGCGCTTTGGGCAACTGTCTTTTCCATATCGAATGCTTGCCAAGAACAGGTTGATTGCGATATCGATAATGCATGGCAGATCACGATATTAATAATAAAGTATATGAAGCGCAAGGTGGTATGTTTAGTATCATAGATCTACTTCGTAGTTTTACTGACTCTGAAATGCAAACGGATGGGATCTCCCGAATATCAGACTTGCACATGAAAGTTGGAGAGCCTGTGCGTTATCGGTTTGATGGAGAATTAGAAACTATTGCAGAGGGTGTCCCTCTAACAAAAACAACTTTGCGCTCTTTAGTTTTCCCGCTTCTCTCCGAAAAACAGCGTGAGAGTTTAACAACAAACGCTCTCTTAGATATTGACGCAGGTTATACTTGGGAAGATCAGAAACTAAATTTTCGGCTCAACGTCTTCCATGATCGTGACGGTATGGCTTGTGTGATACGCATGTTACCTAAGCACATACCTGAAGTCGACGAACTCGGATTCATGAACCCTAGTGTGTGGCAGGATATTACGGCTCTCAAGCAAGGGTTAGTTTTAGTAAATGGTGTAACTAGCAGCGGAAAATCGACTACCATCGCGAGCATTATCGATTATATCAATAAGAGCCGTAATGATCGTATAATAACACTAGAAGATCCAATTGAGTTCGTTTTCAGGAGTGAACAGTCTCTAATATCACAGAGAGAATTAGGGAAGCATCTAAGCGATTTTCCGAATGGTCTTCGCAGTGCGCTTCGCGAAAATCCAGATATAATTTATGTTGGCGAGATTCGCGATGCTGTCACCGCACAACTAGCTCTGACAGCGGCAGAGACTGGACACTTGGTATTTTCTACTATGCATACTAAAGATGTTAAAGGTACCTTTAGTCGCTTTATCGATATGTTTCCAGCGGATCAATCGAATGAAATTGCAACGCAACTTTCTTTTTCACTAGCCTATGCAATAAGCCAAAAACTACTTGCTCGTAAATCCGGTATTGGTCGGATTCCCGCTTTTGAGGTACTTAAAAACAATTCTGGAGTAGCTAACCTTGTGCGTACATTTAAACTCCAACAAATATACAGTCAAATGGAGACGGGTGTGAATGAGGGCATGAATACTTTAGAGCAGCATCTAATCGAGTTAGTAGCTCAAGGTCTCATTACAAAAGAGGAGGCAGTCTCCCACGCGAACGATACTAATATCATTAATCGATTGGATTAGAATGATTTTATATTAAAGATCTTTTAGTCGCCTATAATCTATAATATTTTGGTCACTTAGTGTCTGCTCTTTATATTTGCCTTAATTTATTAGTCATAAATTCTCTCATACATGGCAGATGGTAAAAAACAAGCTACTTGGGGTGGACGGTTCTCAAAAGGTCCCTCAGAGTTGATGCTGCGTATTGGTGAATCTGTATCTTTTGATCTAAGGCTCGCAACTTTTGACATACAAGGTAGTCAAGCCCAGGCAACTATGCTTGCCCATGTAGGCTTAATTAGCTCTGAAGAGCGGGATGCTATCAAAGAGGGCCTAGACTCCATTCTTGCCGATATATTAAATGGCAATTTTTTATGGAATCCTGAACTCGAGGACGTTCACATGAATATAGAGCATGCGCTTACCCAAAAAGTGCCTGCTGCTGCAAAGTTACACACTGCGCGCAGTCGCAACGACCAAGTCGCTACCGATATGCGGCTTTGGTTTAAGCATGCTTGCGAAGAGGTCTTTGCATCTTTAAATGCTGTTATTAATTCTTTGGTCGAACTTGCAGATAAAACGCAGACTGTAATTATACCCGGATATACTCATTTGCAACGTGCTCAGCCAGTATCAATGGCGCACCATCTACTGGCATACGTCGAGATGTTTGCCAGGGACCGTACACTTTTTACAGCCGTAAAAAAGGAAGCCAACGTTTGCCCATTAGGATCCGGAGCTATCGCAGGTACTACTTTGCCTATTGATCGTGAATATGTAGCTCGTGAACTCGGTTTTGTGAACGAAAAGGGTGAGGCAATAATTACTCAAAATAGTATGGATGCAGTCAGTGATAGGGACTGCTTTATACAATTTGCTTCTGCCTGCGCTAGTGTTGGGGTTCATTTGTCGCGGCTTTCTGAAGATTTTATACTTTGGAGTAGCGCCGAATTTGGCTTTGTTAAATTACCCGATGGGTTTACTACCGGTTCCAGCTTAATGCCTCAGAAAAAGAATCCTGACGTCTTCGAGTTAATAAGAGGGAAGTCCGCGTGCTTATCTGGTAATTTACAAACCCTTTTGACTATGCTTAAGGGCTTACCGCTGACCTATAATCGGGATCTCCAGGAAGATAAACCTCCCGTTTTCGATAGCTTAGATCAAACACTTCTTATGCTTGATTGCATTTCTGCCTGTTTGCCTGGTGTTGAAGTAAATGCAGAGCGTTGTGACGAGGCGGTCGCCGATCCAGCACTTTTAGCCACCGACCTAGTCGATTATCTTGTTAAGAAAGCCGTGCCTTTTCGTGAAGCTCACCATGTAGTGGGCGCACTTGTAGGCCTATCTGAGGAATTAAAGACTCCACTAAGCGATTTACCTTACAATAAAGTCTCAAAAATACACGAAGCATTAGATGAAGACTGGTCACATGTTTTTGATCTTAAAAAAGCACTCAATGAACGTGAGAAAATTGGGATGCCTGGACCGAAGCAGGTCGCTGACCGGATCGCTTATTGGCGTAAATTATTTTCGTAAGTAGTAGGGTACCTACCACAAGATTTCGTAGTAATTTTGCGTGATCCCTTAAAGACCTACTTATAGCTAGCACCAGTGTCTGCGTTATTTACTATCCGATTGCTTATTCGTAGGTGTTTTCTTTATTCCCTCGCCAGTAAAACTGATACGGTGCTCTTTATAGAGCTTACCCAAAGCCTGTTTGAATGCTTTTTTACTAGTATTAAAAGCCTCTCGGATCTCTTCAGGGCTACTTTTGTCATCAAAGGGTAGTGTCCCTCCAGCTGTTTCTAGTTTTTCTATTATTGATTCGCTGATTGCTTCCACACGATTGTAGCCAGACGGATCACGCCGAAGGTCAATTTTTCCGTCACTATGAACTTTTTTGATATAACCAGTGAATTGGTCACCTTGTTCTAAGCGATCAGAGGTCTCCTCATAATAAAGTAAACCACGGTAGCGTTTGTTAATAATTGCCTTAAATCCAAGCGGAGAATCACCGTAAATGAGTACTTGCACTGGCTCGTTCGCCTCATAAGAAGGTTTTTCTGATGGTAAGTGATTATGTAAGCGAGTGGAAGCTACCACACGATTAGTATAGCTATCTACATAAACCGCTACGACCGCGCCATCTCCAACTTGGAAGTCAATATCTCCTTGCTCCCTATAGGGGAGCAAAAGATCTTTTCCTAGTCCCCAGTTAAGAAATGCACCCACATTTGGATTAATACTAACAACCTCAAGGTAGGCAAATTCACCGACCTGGGCAAAGGGCTTTTCTGTAGTTGCTACTAAGCGATCCTCAGAATCACTGTAAACAAAGACCTCTACCCCTGAGCCTATAATCATATCTGGCAATAAATATCTTCTTGGCATTAAGATTTTACCGTATTGCCCACCGTCTAGGTAAAGACCGTGGTCACTAAGTTCAATTACTTCGAGAGTATTATAACGTCCTATATCAGCCATATTAATTGATACGCTTTTCCAGATCGCTGACTAAAGAAAGTAAGGTTAGATTATTACCACCTAAACTTTCGAGCGCATTAATGGCTTCTTGTGTATGGCGATGTGCTTCCAGGCACGCTCCCTCGAGTCCAAGTAAAACAACGTAAGTGGATTTTTCAATAGCAGCGTCACTACCAACCGGTTTCCCTAAAAGATCACTGCTAGAGGTAGCGTCTAGTATATCATCTACGATCTGGAATGCTAGGCCGAGGTGGTAGCCAGCCCGTGCGATTGTCGTCAACTGTGACTCGCTAGGTTGACAAAAATAGAGGCCCATTTTTAACGCTGCGCTCAGAAGCGCTGCGGTTTTATTTGCATGAATGTAAAGTAGAGTATCGGCATCGATTACTTGACCTTCGTTTTCAATGTCTTCCTGCTGTCCAGCGATTAAGTATTCACTACTACTAGCCTTTGAAAGTTCTTTAATTAACAGAATTGCTAGTTTTGGTTCGGCACTGTATTGCTCTGAAAGCAATCGGAATGCAATTGTTAGTAGGGAATCTCCTGCTAAAATAGCGGTAGCTTCATTAAATTTTGTATGACAACTTGGACTTCCTCTCCTTAGTTCGCTATTATCGATAGCAGGTAGATCATCATGTATTAGTGTGTACGTGTGCAGGCATTCAATCGCAACTGCTGCAGCAGTAGGATCAGACTTACTTTCAAAGAGTTCACTAGCGATTAATAGTAGCGTTGGGCGGATGCGTTTTCCTCCTGCCTGTATTGAATAGCGCATTGCGCTGTGTAGATTTACTGGGCGCGTTGTGCAAGCGGGCAAGAGTTTATCGATGGCCAAATCGACACGCCCGGAGTAATCATTTAATTTATCTTTCAATGCTGGATTCACTAGGATAATAATAAAAATTAAATGAGGGATACACCTATATTAGAAGAAGTTATACAGCAGCTGTTTGTACTACCTAAGTTCTGGGTGAATTTATTAATTGGTAGTCTGTTATCTTTTGTACCGCTCGTCAATATCTTCGCGTTTGGGTACTTATATCAAGTCTTTCGTGGAGTCAGGCGTTTGCGGCAACCTGCAATGCCACCTTGGCATGATTGGAAAGAGTTATTCATAGATGGGCTACGTTTTACTGTTGTTTTCTTATGCTATTGGATAGCTCCAATCCTTCTTGCTGCTGGCATGGGTTCTATTTTTACGCATTTTGGGCTAGGCATATTTTCAAGTATTTTCTTTTTAAGTATTTTGCTATTTTCAAATATCTTATTTATCGCTGCACTTTCTCATTATCATTCACGTGAAAATTTTAGGGACCTACTTAATTTTAGATTAATCTTAGAGAATACTCGGACTATTTTTCCGAAGTTGCTCGTTTCCTCTATTTTATTCTTAGGTATTTTCTTATGGCTACTCCCATTTTATGGATTCGGCTTATTTGGTGGGCTTCTGCTACTACTTACTTACGCAAGTCTCCACCATTGCTAGTTGCCTAAAATGCCTCATTTTAATCTGTGTTGATGTGATATTTATTTGTCCTTCCGAGTACTTTTATCATCATTAGGTATTTTTATTTTGAATGCATCGATTGAACCTACTTAGTATAAATCGTTATAGATTGCTTAGAAATACTACACTATTTCTTATCGGCGCTGCTCTAGGCTTAGTTCCTTCTCTGGTATCTGCCCGTGTGCGTAGTGTGAGTAACGATTACTTCGAGATCGCTGCTTTAGATTTTCGTTCACTCTCTTACATGAACGACCTAAGTAATTATACAGTTAAGATTGCTGAACGTTATCTTGATCCTGAAGGCATGGCTTATCCTAAGCCAATATTAGTGAGTTTACGTCCTGATCAATACGTTGATTTCGAGGGGGATTACTATATACGAATCGAATCACGCAATAGCGTTGAGTTGGACATTCGCTGGAACAAGGCTTTGACGCTAGAGAGTTGTTGCCGCGCCCTTAGCGAAGCTTTGCTAACACAATACGCTCTTTTTAATTACGGACCAGAAGGTGTCGCAAAACTTAACATGTGGCCAGTCTCCGCTCTCTCCAGCACGGTCTATTTAGGCCTAAGACCAGCAAATATTTCATATTTAGTAAATCAAGCACGTGCGAGCGATGTTCCAGAAATATCGACAGTTCTTGGATGGAAGGCTGACAAAATACCTGCAGTGGACATTACTTATGGTTATTGGGTTCTTGAAGCTATTAAGTTAAGCTCCTTCAATCGACGCGATATACGGAACTTTTTTGTGAGTGCAGTAGGTGGTGAAAATATTACGCAGACACTCGAGAAAGAAGTTCAAATTAAAGGAACGAATGATGAAGTCATGCTCCTAGAGACTTGGTGGAGACAGACGCTAGCGTCCTTATCAAATCGCCAGTACGAAGCTGTGGAGTCAATGGTAGTTTCTAGATCGTGGCTTAGTGCAATCGCAAGTTTTTCAGATCAGATAAAATTCCAATCCGAGGGCACAACTCTTAATTTTCGCTCTATTTGGAAATATAGATCCGAACCCGAAGTTCGTGACTTAATAAACGCTCGTCGCGAAATTTTGAGCCTGCGATTAGCAAGAACTAATCCCGCCTACTACAATTCAGCGCTTTTCTTGGCAGAGGTTTATGAGAGTTTATTAAATGATGAGTATTCACACAAATATCTTCGCGCATTGACACTTTATCTCAACCATTGGGAGGATGTTAAAGATATGGAGGAAAGAATCGAAGATTATTTTCTTATAAATTTATAATATATAGCTACTTACATATTTATTTATTTTTTCAATAAATTATGTTAAAAAATTGAACGCGGTAGCCTCTGCCGCGTCTATATACTATATAACTTATTGTTTTCTTAGTTTGTTGTTTGTAATGCGTCGTCTCCCGTGGGAGGCGACGCTTTTTGTTTCTGAATAAAGTTTAATATGGGGACTAGACAAAAGGCTCTAGTCTAGCAATATCATAGCAGATGAAGATTTACTTAAATGATCAACTAGTCGATTCATCGGAGGCAAAGATATCGGTCTTCGATCACGGACTTCTTTATGGTGATGGTATTTTTGAAGGTATCCGCCTCTACGATGGCTGTGTCTTTAAGCTTGAAGAGCACCTGGAGCGCCTCGAATACTCGGCTAAGGCGATCATGCTTGATATGCCTTGGACGCGAGAAGAGATTTCAAACGCTGTTTGCGAGACTTGCCGTGCCAATGACTTACAAGATGGTTATATTCGTCTAGTCGTTACTCGCGGGGTAGGTAGTCTAGGATTATCCATCAAAAATTGTGACCAGCCACAGCTAATCATCATTGCCGATAATATACAGCTTTACCCTGCAGAGTACTACGATCAGGGCTTATCAATTATAACTGTACCAACTCGTAGGTGTAATCCAGCGGCACTACCTCCCACAGTAAAGTCTCTGAACTATCTGAATAACATTCTCGCTAAAATAGAAGCTCAACATCTCGGTTATCACGAGGCAATCATGCTCAATGACCAGGGTTATGTTGCTGAATGTACTGGCGATAATGTATTTATCATACATAAAGGAGTGCTTATAACGCCTGCTTCAAGTTCTGGAGCACTAAAGGGGATAACTAGAGGAACTGTCTTAGAAATCGCAGATGTTTTAAATATTCCCTTCCGCGAGGAAAATATTACCCGTTATGATGTCTGGGTTGCTGATGAAGTGTTTTTGACCGGCACGGCGGCTGAAATTGTACCGATCGTTGAAGTCGATGCCCGCAAAATTGGGGATGGAAAACCGGGCGTGATTACGGCTCAATTTTTAGAGGCTTTTAGGGGTAAAGTCTCTTTGGATGGCAGAAAGCTTTGAGATTGCTAGGATCGCATTGATTCGGGATTGGCACAATTTATGCAATCCAGTCCATATGAAGCCTGCCATTTTAACTAGTACTAATAAACTACAAATTATTCTTTAGTTTTGCGATTCACTGTTTTTTTGTTATCATTTCAGTATGCCTAATATCCTCAAGTGTAGCCAATGTAGTAAACCAGCTACTGTTCACCTCACCCAGATAGTTAATAATAAAATTATTAAAGTAGATCTCTGTGAGTCTTGTGCGCAAGCGAAGGGAGTGACGGACCCGTCGGGCTTTTCATTAACTGATTTCCTAGGTAATCAACAATTGGCTTCAGATGTCAAAGAGAAGAAGATTACATGTAATGAATGTGGGTTTACCTCAGCTGACTTTCGGCGCACGGGTCGCTTAGGTTGCGCTCTGTGCTACCATAGCTTTTCTCCACTCATTCGCCCTGTATTAGAAGATATGCACGTAGCCTCCGTACATAAGGGTAAAGTGCCCGAAATCGCGCTTTCCAGGCATATGGCTGTAGCTGAATTGCAGTCACTAAAAGATTCTCTGCAGGAAGCCATCGACGAGGAAGAATACGAAGAAGCAGCTAAATACCGCGATCAGATTAAATCATTTAATGACGCATCTGAATCAAAGAATTTTACGGCATGATTGAATCTATACTTAACTCAGACCAGGCTGAACTTACTCAAGGATCCAAAAAGAGCTCGCCGGTAGTACTTAGCACTCGTGTTAGATTAGCGCGTAATCTTACTTCTGCTCCATTTCCTGAGCGTGCCAGTTTGTCTCAGCGACGAGACGTTATGACTAAGTGTTCTGGACAAATTGCCCAGCTACCTATGATGAAAAAAGGTCTTTTTTTTGATATTGTTGACTTAACTGACCTCGAAAAACAAGTACTAGTTGAACGACATCTAATCAGTCGTGAGCTTTGCGACATAGAGTCTGGCTCAGGCGTATTTATTAACAATGATCAGACTTGTTCGATTATGATCAATGAGGAAGATCATCTTCGCATTCAGTTCCTCAAGACTGGCTTTAATTTGCGCTCATTATGGAGCAAAATCGATCGTATTGATGCCGAATTAGAATCAGGTTTAGATCTAGCTTTTTCTAAGGAATTTGGTTATCTAACGGCATGTCCTACAAATTTAGGAACGGCTCTACGCGCATCAGTTATGATGCATTTACCCGGGCTAGTTATATCTGATCTTATGGACAAGGTAACACGTGCAGTAAATCAATTAGGTATTACTGTGCGAGGTCTTTTTGGGGAGGGCTCAGACGCCACTGGTCATGTTTTTCAGATTTCGAACCAACAGACTCTTGGTGAAAGTGAAGAGGCGATCATGTCTCGCCTCGGAGCCGTGCTGAAAACGATTATAGATCACGAAATAAATGCTCGCTTTAAATATTTAGAAGAAAATAGGACACGAATTCTCGACCAAATAGGTCGTGCCTTTGGGATATTAAAGTACTCTCATGTTTTGAACTCTAACGAAGCAATGAGTATGCTCTCATTAATTCGTTTAGCTGTTGATTTTGAGATGCTTCCGGAATCTAATCGTACCGACATAGACCGGCTTTTTATTGAATGTCAACCCGGCCACATTCAACATGCTGTAGGCGTAGACATTGAACCTGATAAAAGAGACATAAGTCGTGCGGAAAAAGTGCGCGCAGAATTTTCTCACTTTCCTGCCCTAGCTTTTGACAAAATTAACGATTCTATTTAAATATATAATATGGAACCTATGAATAATTTTACGCCACGCGCGCAGCAAGTCTTAGCACTTTCTAGAAAAGAGGCAGACCGTTTTCATCATAATTATGTTGGAACCGAGCATTTGCTATTGGGTTTAATTAATCTTGGGCAAGGTGTCGCGGTCAATGTACTGCAAAAGATGGGCCTTGATTTACAAATTGTGCGTACGGCTGTTGAGAAACAAGTAGGTACTGGCCCAGAGAGTAAACCATCTGGTAACATTCCTTACACACCCAGAGTAAAGAAGGTGCTCGCACTAGCTGGGAAAGAAGCCAAAGCATTAAATCATTCTTATGTTGGAACTGAACATATCCTCCTTGGCCTCTTGCGCGAGGGTGAGGGTGTTGCTGCACGTGTGCTCAAGTCATTAGACGTAGATATTGAGCGTTGCCGTAACGAAATCCTATCGGAATTGGACCCTAATTTTTCGGGTGAACCTGAGGAGGCTGCTGCAGGTAACGTGGTAGCATCTAGTGATAAAAAAGATAGTAAGACTCCAGCGCTAAAAGCTTTTGGACGTGATTTAACTGAACTCGCTATTAATGGCGAATTGGACCCTGTAATTGGCCGTGCAGATGAGATTAGACGAGTTGTGCAGATTCTCTGTCGTAGAACTAAAAATAATCCTGTTTTGATCGGTGAGGCAGGTGTTGGTAAAACTGCCATCGTAGAGGGCTTAGCACAAGAGGTTGCTTCTGGTGCGGTCCCTGAAATTCTCGCAGATAAGCGCGTGATTACTCTTGATCTTGCACTAATGGTTGCAGGTACTAAATATCGTGGGCAGTTCGAAGAGCGTATAAAAGCTGTAATGGACGAGATTCGTCGGGCTAAGAATGTGATCATTTTTATCGATGAGTTGCACACGATTGTCGGCGCGGGTGCAGCTGAAGGTGCCATGGATGCCTCCAATATACTGAAGCCGGCACTAAGCCGCGGGGAGTTGCAATGCATTGGTGCGACTACACTCGCTGAATATAGGAAATACATTGAAAAAGATAGTGCACTTGATCGCCGCTTCCAATCGGTAAAAGTAGATGCGCCATCAATAGATGATACTATACTTATTTTAAAAGGAATCCGCTGTAAATACGAGGAGCATCACAAAGTTTCTTTCACGGATGAAGCTCTTGGTTACGCTGCAAAGCTTTCTGAGCGCTATATAACTACTCGCTTCCTTCCAGACAAAGCGATCGATATTTTGGACGAGGCTGGCGCGCGCTCTAGAATAGAATCGCTTAAACAGCCCCCTGAGATTGAACGGATGACAACAATGATCGAAGATGTTTGTTCCAGCAAGGATGACGCTATAGCGAAGCAAAACTTCGAAAGCGCTGCGACTTTTCGAGATGAGGAAAAACAACTTCGTGCCAAGCAAGAACAAGCCATTAACGACTGGAAGAAATCCCGCGAAGAGGTACGCGTCACAGTCGACGAGAATGATATGCTGCAAGTAGTTGCAGACTGGACAGGGATACCACTTTCTCGCATGGAACAGGAAGAAAGCAAAAAGTTACTCAAACTTGAAGCCGAACTACAACGCGAGATCATTGGTCAATCTGTGGCTACCGAAGTTATATCTAAGGCACTTCGTCGCTCACGTGCTGATTTGAAAGATCCTAAACGTCCGATCGGCTCATTTATGTTCCTTGGACCTACTGGGGTAGGTAAGACTCTACTTGCAAAAGTTTTAGCCGAAGAGATGTTCGGCGATAAAGATTCTATCATTCAAATCGATATGTCTGAGTATATGGAGAAATTTGCTGTTTCTCGACTAGTGGGATCTCCTCCAGGTTATGTAGGTTATGAAGAGGGCGGACAGTTGACTGAAGCAGTTCGCAGAAAGCCTTACTCAGTAGTACTATTCGATGAAATTGAAAAAGCTCATCCAGATGTTGTGCAGCTTCTACTTCAGGTATTAGAGGAGGGTCGCCTGACTGATAGTTTAGGGCGCAAGATTGATTTTCGTAATACGATATTGATAATGACTTCAAACGTTGGTGCGGAGATACTTCAGCGTGATACTTCTATGGGGTTTGGTGTGGAGCGTAACGCAGAGAACGAGTATGAAAAAATTCGGGAGAAAATTCTTGATGAGACAAAACGTGTGTTTAAGCCTGAATTTCTTAACCGCTTAAATGATTTGGTAATATTCAAGCCACTTGCTCGTGAAGATATGCAAGAAATAGTTGATCTTGAACTTCGCAATGTCTCTAGTCGACTGAAAGATCGTGAGCTAACATTTAATTTTTCTACAGAAGCGAAAGACTTCTTAATTGTAAAAGGTTATGATGAAAAGTATGGCGCACGTCCACTTAGGCGCGCAGTAGAAAGATATTTCGAAGACTCTTTAGCAGAGTCTCTGCTTTCCGGTGTAATAAAGCCTGGAGAAGTAATTAGTGTAACAATTAATGATGATGGAAATGCACTACGCTTTGAGCAGGGTCACGCTGTTACCCCATAAGTGCTGACTTACAACTTTCCTTATAATCTTATTATTTAGTGCTATTCCTTTGTGTGCTTACTTTAATTAAGTTGTGCGCACATTCACTGGCATTGACGTATTTCTTTTCTTTGTAAAAGCTATTTCCTATGGCTGGCTTTGATGAAAATATCGTACGCGAGTACTTTGAGTTGAATGGTTTCTTCGTTCGCCAGTTGCGGAAGTACTTAGTTCAGTCACGCAAGAAACGAGTAGATGAGGAAATTGACCTCGTCGTGTATAATCCTAGTGCATCTAGAGACGGTGAGCCAGCTGGGTTCCAGCTATTTTCTGCCGATATGATCAAAATACGCCGTGCCATAGTAGTTGTGAAAGCTTGGCATACATCACGTTTTACGCCTGCGATGCTTAAGAGTAGTTCTAGGGTTTTTGATTTCCTTAAAAAAGATGTACTCAATAAAGCCGAGACTTATTTTAGTTTTGGTGATATTGAGGGTGACTACGATGCTGTTGACCCACGAGAGTTTACTAAAATACTAGTTCTACCAGGCTTACCTACGAATGATCCCCAGCGAACGGAAAGTATTGAATTACTAAAGGCCCAAGGGATAGATGGCATTATTACATTTAGTACTATTTTAGAGAACTTACTTCGTAATGTAGAGGTAAATCATAGTTATCAAAAATCTGATCTTTTGCAGTTAATGCGCATATTAAAGATTTATGATATGGTCAAAGAGCCGCAGATGAATCTATTTAATTAATAGTTAAGCAAATAATGAACTATCAGGATTTTACTATTATCGGGAGAAATGCTTTCGGGGATATATTTTGGATAAGGTTAATAAACACTTCGATAAAATAAGTGATGGCTGTACCTGACAAACTGCCACCTTTGGCAATTACCTGCGGTGATCCAGCAGGGATAGGGCCAGAGGTAATAGAAAAATCAATACATAGTAATCCACTTTACAGGGATGATTGCGTATTAATAGGGTCGCACCCTTGGACTAAAAAACTATCTAATGATTACTCTATCCGATCTTTGCCAGTTGGATCCCAAGACTTCTCAGTTAGTCTAGGCGAACCTACAAACGAGGGTGCTCTGATAGCCCTAGAATCTATGAAGCTCGCGGCACAGGGTTGTACTGATGGACTCTTCCGTGGTGTAGTGACTGGTCCAGTTAGCAAGTACTGGTTAAAACATGCGGGCTTTGCTTTTCCTGGCCAGACAGAGTTTTTTGCTAGTGCTTGGGGGGGCGAACCTACAATGGCATTTGTAGGTAAACAGTTGAGAGTGGTATTAGCTACCTGGCATATTCCACTTAGTAAAGTGCCCTCTGCATTTGATGAGGCCTGCATAGAGAAAGCTGTCCAGCGCGCTAACGAACTTGCTCAGCTTCTTGGTTTTAGTAAGCCCCGAATTGGGGTTTGCGGGTTAAACCCGCATGCAGGAGAAGATGGTTTACTTGGTCATGAGGAACAAGATGTGATTAATCCGGTTTTAGATAGGCTTCGTGAATCGTTTCCAGGTTTGTCTAGTTGCCTGCCCGGTGATACCGTATTTCACCGCCAAATTAAAGGTGATTTTGATGTAACTATAGCTGCGTATCATGACCAAGGCTTATCGGCTGTAAAAACGCTTGAGTTTGATTCAGCTGTGAACCTTACACTTGGCTTGCCGCATATTCGTACTAGCCCCGACCATGGGACCGCATTTAATCTGGCTGGTAAAAAATCTGCAAATACTGATAGCTTTGCTGCTGCAATTAACCTTGCGCAGCAATTAACCCAGTAGAATTATTTTTAAGCTTACCAATCTATAAATGGTCGATACATTAGATATTCCAGAAGGAGTGAGGCTAGGTAATGAGAATCTAATACTAGTTACCGCGCCAGCAGCTGATAAGCTATGCGCACTAATCCAAAGAGAACAAAAGGGTGAATATCTTCGTGTTAAAATTACAGGGGGAGGGTGCAATGGTCTTAGCTATAAAATGAAATTTGTTAACGATTCAAAGCGAGGAGATATACTCGTACGATCATCAGGTGCTCAGATTCTAGTAGACACGAAAAGTGCTTTGTATTTGCGTGGCACACACCTTGACTATTCTGATCAAATGGTGGCGGGCGGCTTCAAATTCTCTAACCCAAACGCAAAGTCTAATTGTAGTTGCGGTGAAAGCTTTAGCATTTAGAGTTGAAACCAAGCTATGAGCCTTTAGATTGACAGCTTCTAGGATAAACTCTTCCAATGTAGAGTTTACATTACTAAAAATTAATTAATGGCAAAATACCCGAATTCACGCGGCAAATTTAAACCTCGTAACCGTGGCCCTAAAGGGCTAAGAAGAAATGATCGTATACGCGCGGCAGAAGTACGTGTGATTGGCCCTGAGGGCACTAACCTAGGGGTGATGCCACCTGGTAAAGCGCTAGAACTGGCTAAAAAGGTGGGGCTCGATTTAATCGAATTATCACCATCTGCTCGTCCGCCTGTCTGCCGAATTCTCGACTTTGGTAAGTTTCTTTATGAAGAAAGCAAAAAGCAGAAGGATACAAAGCAAGTAAGTAGTAAATTAAAGGAGGTTAAATTTCGCGTGTCTATTGGATCTCACGATTTCGAGACTAAGCTTCGACGAGCAGAAAGTTTTCTTGATCACGGAAACAAGGTAAAATTAACACTTCAATTCCGTGGTCGTGAAAACGAACACCGTGAGCTAGGTTATGAACGTGTAAAATTGGCCTCAGAGGAATTAAACGGTGTAGCTACTGCTGATTCTGAGCCTCGTCTAGTTGGTCGCCAAGTTACACAAATTTTATCGCCGCTTCCTGAATCAAAGCGTGTCCTGAAGTATAATGCTCCCGATCATGAATTAGAAGATCATGAAGAAGATGATTTAGATTCAGAGGAGGAAGAAGCCGATTCCTGAAGAATATGGGTGTTTTGCTCGGCTCGGTTAGTGATTAAAAAAACACAGCCTATGTCAGCTCTTCGAAATATATTTTTTTTACTATTTCATTTCTTGTTATGGCTACAGGTATTATCTGCCCAGACAAATCAAGAGCTAGCAAATGGCACAATAATTGTTGTTAATCGTAACGCACCTGATTCGCTTCAAATTGGGCAGTACTATGCCAAGCAACGCGGCATCCCTGAATCAAACATAGTCTATCTCGATGCGCCAATACAGGAAACTATTAGCATAAGCCAATATGTTGAGTCTGTTGCAAACCCTTTGCTCAATGCGCTCTTGGATAATTATTGGGTAAATGGTGTTAAAGATACTACTACGGACACTTATGGTCGTGAGCGACTCTCCGCTTCGATTCATTCTATTCGATTTGTTGTACTTATCCGAGGAGTACCACTGCGAATAGCTAATGATCCTAATCGAATTTTAAAAGCATATAATGATTTGCCTAATAAATTTCGCGTTAACAACGGCTCAGTAGACACAGAGGTGTCACTGTTACTAGCACCCCCTAGTACTTCCATGACAGCTTTCTTACCAAATCCATATTTTGATAAGAAAGCTATATCAGAGCAGGTTTCTAATAGAGTATTAAAGGTAAGTCGCCTTGATGGCCCGACTAAGTCAGATGTTATACGATTGATTGATCGCACTTTGGAGGCAGAGAAAGTTGGGCTTATGGGCCGCGTTTATATAGATACTGGTGGTCCACATGAAAAGGGAGATATATGGATACGATCTGCGGGAACTGTAGCAGAAAATGCTTACTTTGATATCGATTATGAGCCTAGTAAACGATTATTAGATTATCGCGACCGCCTTGATGCTCCTGCCATTTATATGGGATGGTATCGTCACCATGCCTACGCCCAATGGAGCGCCCCTCGATGGCCTGTTCCACCAGGGGCGATTGGATTTCATCTGCACAGTTTTTCTGCTACTTCAGTACGTGATCCAAAAACATGGCTAGGAGCCTTTATTGCTCAAGGCTATTGCGCAAGCGTTGGTAACGTATATGAACCTTATCTAGAATTTACCCACCGCCCTCAAATCCTTTTAGAGCATTTGATCGAAGGTGGATATTTCGGTGATGCAGTTATGTTGAGCATGCCATCGCTTAGTTGGCAAAGCGTAGCGATTGGCGACCCTCTGTACCGTCCATTTAAAGTTGGTTTAAGGGAGCAATTGAAGCAATCGAGTGATACAGTTTTTGGCACCTATGCTAATATGCGGGAGATCAATCGTATTCTGGCTGAGGAGGGCAGCGAAGAAGCGATTAGTTTTGGACGGAGTAGGTTTGTCTTACAACCTTCACTAGCATTAGCCTACCGTTTAGCGGTACTTTATAGTAATGCAGGGCAACAGTCGAAATCGATCGAAGTACTGAAAGTTGTTCGATATATGTCAAAGTTTTCGATAGACGAAATTGTTTTAGTACAAAAAATCGCAAATTTATTAAATGAGCATGGTGAGACTGAATTAGCGCTTAATTTATACACTAAACTTCTAGAAGAACGTGGATTAGATAAACAATTACTTATTTCGCTCTATGAGGGTGGCACAATTGTAGCATCTTCATGCGGCAAATCAGTCCTATCGTCCCGTTGGTCGATAGAGGCTCGTAAGCTGAAGTCACCAGTTAGAGATGTCTCGAAAAATAAAAAGAGATAGAATCTTCTTCTAAGAGATATCGACTATTAAATCAATGCCCTGAAAGAGACTCTCTGATATGCGAAGCAATCCGCTCGCTACTACCACGATTTAATTTGTGCCACTGGACTGCTGCTTTGCGCATTCCTGCAAGAGCGATTGAATCAGAGGCTAGTTCTGTAACAACTTTGACTAGATCATTTGGATCGCGAGCAATTTTGGAGGCGCCCGATAATACAAGTGTTTTAGAAATATCCTTAAAGTTGTTCATCTTAGGTCCCGTTATGATGGGAATACCTGCGTTAGCAGCTTCGATAGGCGTTTGTCCACCTTTGTTTGGAGGTATACTTTTTCCGATAAATGCAAGATCCGCAGCTTGTGTCAGATGAGCGAGTTCACCAGTTGTATCAGCTAAATGAATGTGTAGGTTATCTTTTAGATAATGATCTTTTGAACGCTGACTCCAAGCCAAGTCTTGGGATTTTAGTAGCTTAAGAATTTCGGGTGCACGTTCGGCATGTCGTGGCACGAGGAGTAGGCGACAGTCTATTCCCTGCTTTATAATCGCACGTTGAGCTTCTATTAGGGCAATTTCCTCACCTGACCATGTCGATGAACCTAGCAGTACGAATGCACTCTCTGCACCAAAACCTAGACTATTGCGCAGAACCTTCTTTTCAGGATCTGAAAGTACAGAACTATTTGATACGTCAAATTTAATACTACCTGTTGCGTTAATAATCTCACGTGGGCATCCGAGTTCGAGCAGTCTATCACGATCTAAATTGCTAGCTGGAAAAACAGAGGAAATCTTTTCTAACATTTGCCCAGCAATTTTGGGTACTTTCTTATAGCGAGAAAAACTTTTATCTGAAATCCGAGCGTTTATTAAGTAGGTAGGTATATTTTCTTTTTTAGCTTTATAAAGGTGCTCTGGCCATAGTTCACTCTCTGTAAGTATAATAGCATCGGGTTGTATGCGTTTCCATGCTATTGCGTTGAAAAGCAGGAAATCTAGAGGAAATATACCAATACTATGCACTATGTTTGAATAGCGCTTTAGCGCTTCAGCATAACCAGTACTAGTCGTAGTGGTGAGTACGATTTCAATTTTCCCATCTTTTTGGAGTAGATCAATTAATGATTGAACCGCTAGAACCTCACCAACACTTACAGCCTGGATCCATACTCGCTTTTTGCCAGCAGGGCATGGTTTTAGTTTGTGAAAAAAGCCGAGGCGATGTTGGAAGCACTTAGCATAACCGCCGCGGCGCAACATCCGAAGTAGGTAGTAGGGAAGGGCAATAAGTATCCCAGGAAAATAAAGTAATCGGTAAATCCAGACCATAATAATGATATGACTATTCTTCGGCCTAATTTGAAAGAATAAAAGATGTATGCCTGATGCTTGCGCGAACAGTGCCATTGTACAATGTGAATTATTATGGATCCTTTGACACAAGCGACACTCGGTGCTGCTGCAGCAGCAACAATCTGCCGAAGTACAGAGATAAGGCATGCAGTTGTAATTGGAGCGTTAGCCGCTGCTGCGCCCGATCTAGATGTTATGATCCGCTCTGATACAGATCCGCTACTAGTATTAGAATACCATAGGCATTTCACACATTCGATTTTCTTAGCTCCTTTTATAGGATTTATCGTAGCAGCCCTATATAAGGTACTGTTTTTCAGGAAGCTATGGCCCTTTCGTAGATTACTACTTTTCGCAGTCGTGGCAACTCTCACGCATGGTCTTCTTGATGCATGCACTAGTTACGGTACTTTGCTTTATTGGCCTTTTCACGGTCACCGAGAATCTTGGGATATTATTTCAATCATAGACCCTATCTTCACACTCCCACTAGTAATATTTACTGTGCTTTCTTTTATCTTACGAAGACCACGTTTTGCTCGCATAGCGATGCTACTTTGTGTTACTTATTTATGCTTAGGCATCTACCAGCGTGGCCAGGCTCATAGGTATGCGCAAACGTTAGCAGCAACGAGAGGCCACCACGTTGAGAGAGTTAGCGTACGACCTTCATTTGGTAATATCGCTCTTTGGCGACTCGTTTATCGCTCAGGAAATTCTTACTATGTAGACGCACTACGTACACTACCTTTTACTGAAGATGTACTTTATCCAGGATCAAAAGTATCTGCTTATACTAAAGAGTCAGCGACGGGAGAAATAGATTTTGGTATTCAGCAAGATATAGACGTAGAACGCTTCCGGTTTTTTTCACAAGGTTATCTCTATCGTCATCCTGAACATTCGAATATAATAGGTGATTTACGTTATTCAATGTTTCCGGATTCGATTCAGCCTATATGGGGCATACGCCTTTATCCTGATCAGCCAAATAAACATGTATCCTTTGAATATTTTAGGGAAACGGATACACCTCACCTAGCTAGGCTATTTAGTATGATTCAGGGTAAAAAAGCATCTCTTATAGATTAGTACTAACTAAATAATAGCCCAAATAATTATACCATAGTAGCGTCAATTTCTGTTTGCTGATATCGGCAGGATCCAAGGAATGTGTCTATTTATTGATTGACCTATTTTAGTGCTACATTTTGCTCCTCATTCTCGGCAATGGAGAGATGACAGAGTGGCCGATTGTGCATCCCTGGAAAGGATGTGTGGGGGTAACTCCACCGAGGGTTCGAATCCCTCTCTCTCCGCCATATACGCCAATTAAATATAGCAAAAATCAATCGTTGCTTTTTATACGCAAAAAGTAACTTCCTGTATCTACTGGAACAGTCACAGTTTTCCAATCACTTAAATTTCTACTATATTCGAACTCAACCTTACCTTCGTCTCCAAAATCAACTAGTTCTTCGCCATTAACGAATATAGAAAGAGTTCCAATGTCAAAAGTTGAGTCCATCTCTACTGTGTATGCATAACCAGCAGTGTAGAGAGCCTGTATGACAATAGCATTGGGGTCATTAGTAGTAGTAATGTCTATGCGCCCATCCGGATTTATCGCGCCCCAATCGGAAACCCACACTGATGGATTGTGAAATTCTAACTCCAAATAAAATTGCTTGTTAGCACTAGAAGAATGGGAAGGCAATTTCATCCAGTTTACGACTCTTTGGGTTGCAGTTATACTCAGTACCGAAATTAGCAAAAGAATGAAGTATTTCATTCATAATTAATAATTAAATTGTAAATACGCTGAAAGGATAAAATATTCACATAAAATTAAACAGTATGACCATAAATTAACATACTTCGAATGACTGAATTAACAGATACTCTAAAGACAGTCTTTTCTATTGTTATTATAGCTTCAACAATAACACTATTAATTTTTTTATACTACCGAAAGAGATGGGTAACTGCCCAGAATAAGTCACTAGCAAAATCTCTTAATTTTGATTATGTCGATGAAGTAGTAGAACTAGACTCTCTAGGTTTCAGTAAGCTTCTATTTATAAGAACAGAAGATGGTGATGTGCAGTTCTTGATGAAGCGAAAATTCGGTAATACTCAATGCTTTCTCTTTGATTATTCGTTTTTTTATTTAAAAGATGCATACGCGAATCCTCACAAGCGCAAGACATCTAGTTTTAATTTACGCGCTTGTACAGTTGTAGTATTCAAGATCTCTGATAGAGATATACCTAGCTTTACTTGTCATACACGTATCCAAAGAAAGTATAATGTAAATCTTAGTGCTATGGATGGTCATAGTGAAATAGACTTCAGTGCGCATCCGAAGTTTTACGAATTATATTCTCTTGAAGCAGAAGATGACGTGGAGGTACGTAAGATTTTCAATGCTGAGGTTATTGCTTTGCTTGTGTCATTCAAGGATTCTATGCCGTGGGGTGTTAACGGTAGCGGTGAATACATTGTCTTTCACCGTTCTAGACAGTTCGTAGGTGAGAAAAAATCGCAATTCTTGTTAGATAGCTTGAATTTTCTAGACGTAATGAAATTACGCATATGATGCATAAAATTGGATAAATTTACGGATTTGGTAGAATAATTCACCTATTTCTTTTACGACTTCGATTGCTCCTAGGGGTATTCGCTGCTTTTTGAAAGCCGCCGCTAGGTGCGCGGTCACTCTTAGGCTTAGAGCCTTTACCACCCCCTCGCTGAGGGCGCATGCCATGATTCTTAGTTTTGCTGTGCCTTGGTGCGCGCTGTCCACCACCGCCTCCACCTTGTTTTGGTTTTTTCGCAGGGGCTCCGCTTTGGTGGTGATGTTCGATTTGGTTAGCATGATAAGCATGATTTTCTAAAGTAGGCACAGAGCGTTTAATAAGTTTCTCAACCTCACGTAGTAGTGCTACCTCATCTTCAGAGCAAAATGAAAGGGCGCGGCCGCTCTCACCTGCGCGAGCAGTGCGTCCTATTCTGTGCACATAAGCCTCAGGCTCCATTGGCAAATCAAAGTTTATAACAAGCGTAATGTTCTTTACGTCAATCCCCCGGGCAGCCACATCGGTGGCTACAAGCACTTGGACTTCACCACGCTTATAATCATCGAGTGTTTTCTGGCGTGCATTTTGTGATTTATTCCCATGTAGCGAGTCAGCGTTAATACCTAGGCTGCAAAGTTTTCTAGCAAGATTCTTAGCGCCATGCTTGGTACGACTGAATACTAGGCAGAGTTCCTTTTGTTTTGTTTTACCTTGGTGCTTCGTAATTAAATCCACGAGAAGCTTCTGTTTATCCGCTTTCTTTACAAAAAGAATGTGCTGATCAATTTTTTCAGCGGTCGTACCTTGGGGCGCAATGCGTATTTCCTTTGGATTGTCTAAAAGACTATTTGCTAATTGGGTAATTTCAGGCGCCATTGTCGCTGAGAAGAGCAATGTATGGCGCTGCTGCGGTATAGCCGCGGCAATTTTTCGAATATCACGGATGAATCCCATATCAAGCATTCGGTCCGCTTCATCTAAGATAAAGGTATCTACTTGAGAAATATCAATATGACCCTGTTGTTTAAGGTCTAGTAACCGACCCACGGTAGCCACAAGTACATCTAAACCGCCGTAGAGTGTCTTGATTTGTGGTTTTTCAGAAACACCCCCAAAAACCATTCCAACTTTTAGTCCGAGTCCGTCACCATAAGTCTTAAAACTCTCGGTAACTTGTACCGCTAGTTCTCTAGTAGGTGTAAGTATAAGGCAACGAACGCCACGACGAAAAGGCTTACGTGGATTTCGAGCGAATCCATCTAAAACTGGAAGTGCAAAAGCTGCAGTTTTGCCAGTGCCGGTTTGTGCGCAGGCTAGCAAGTCGTGACCCTCAAGCAGGACAGGGATTGCCTTAGCCTGTATAGGGGAAGGGTTTGTGTAACCTTTGAGCTTTAATGCACGCTGAATCGGATCTGCTAGCGCAAGATCCTGGAATGATATTCCGGACATATTTATTAATTGTACCAAAACTGTATTCGCTGGTACACATGCGATCGATGATTGTTGTTTAATCTTAAATCAACCGTTCACCGATGACGGACCGATACAAGTAGGTGATGCGAAGGCTTTATGCACCAATGAAGTACGGAGAAAGAGGGCAAGGAAAGCCTATAGCAAGCTTTCTTATTCCATCTGTTCTAGAATATCTTCTAGCGGGTAGCTCCAAATCTCAGAGAGTGTTGGATGGTACCAATGTACTTTCAGTAATTCCTTCACTCTAGCTTTCAAAGTTACTGCAACAGCCATGCAGTGAATTAGTTCGCCTGCGTCTTTACTAATACATTCTGAACCGAGAATAATACCGCTAATTCTATCGGCAAAAACTTTTACATATCCATTTTTAGCTTCCATGAGAATAGATTTTCCATGGTCGTTAAAAGGATAGTAGGCACTTAGATAATCGACCCCACGTTCTTTAAGCTGTTTTTCACCTAGGCCAACTGTTGCGATCTGAGGATCAGTAAAAACTACACTTAGATGATGATCGTAGTCTACAGGTTCAGCGACACGTCCAGTAGCATGTCTAGCTGCTAATTCTCCCTGCAAAATAGCAACATGAACGACCTCATATGGTCCAGCGACATCACCACAGGCATAAATATGCGGATTACTAGTCTGTTGCATAACAGAGCAGACTATCTTGCCACTATCGTCGACATCAACCTCGGCTTTCTCTAAGCCAAGATTTTCAATTGCTGCTTCACGGCCAAGAGCATTAAGAAGGTAGGGGGCTTTTACTCGGCGAACATTTTCAGCCTGCTTGAAAGTTACGCAGTAAGAGTCGTTTTCATGGGAGATATTTTGTATCTGTGTGTCAGTGTAAAGTTCTATGCCTTCACTACGGAAGCATTTCTCGATTACACTAGCGGCTGCTGCCGGTGCTTCCTTTAAAAGGTGTGAGCTACGCTGAATTTGTACTACTTCACTACCAGCCCTGCGCAGGAACTGAGTCAGTTCACAAGCCACGATTCCACCACCTAAAACGATTACCTTCTCTGGTAGAAAATTAAGTTCTAAGATATCGTCACTAGTCCAAAATGAAATGTCACTTAAGCCATTTATTTTTGGCGTAGATACTGCGGATCCAGTAGCCACCATAAAATAATCTGCGCTTAATCGAGTGCCATCTGACAGCTCAATTGTTTGCTTATTGATGAATCGAGCGTGACTACGAAACAAAGTGAATTGGTTACTTTCTAGTTGCTCTGCTCTGTAATTCGAAAAATCTTTAATTATGTCTAACTTACGTTGATGCAAAGAGCCCATATCTACCTCAGCTTTAGGTATTTCTAGGCCGAATTCCTTGCCACGACTTGCGAGGTGGAGTATTTCGGTTGAGTAAATTAATGTTTTAGAAGGCATACAGCCACGTAAAATACAGAGCCCTCCTAAATCGTCGGATGAATCTATTATTGCAACATGTTCCAACACTTCACGTGCTGTGCGTGCAGCTGCATAACCCCCACTACCACCTCCAATAACAATATAATCAAAATGTGTACGCTTCACTTTTCTTTTTCCTCATAGGGCATATTGAAGAAGGGTACTATTCGCTCACTCTTTGGAATTACTAACTGCGGGTGCTTGGAGTCAACTTCGTCTGGATTGCTACGACTTAGAAGCCCCCATCGAAGTGCGCTGAAAAAAATCGTAAAAAAGCTAACCAAAACTCCAGGCGACATAAAGGGTGTATCGAAAAAAGCTAGTACTACCACTAACACACAACCGATTAATAAATGAGTAGACAATCGTGTGCTTTTATTTTTATGAATGTAGCGAATAATAAAAGTGATGAAAAATCCTGCAATTACTAGGCCACCAAATGCACCAAACTCTGCCAATAATTGAAGGACATCTGAGGTAGCTCTTTCGTATCTTTCACCATTTAATACGTCGCTTCCATAAAAAGGTAAGAGTCTTTCATAGCTATCGATTCCCCAGCCAAAAATAGGTTTTTCTTTAAACATATTCCATGCCGCGCGCTGAAGATCTAACCTTTGCTCTGAAAATTCATCGTGCTGAAAAATGCGTAGAATACAGCACCCGAAAGCTACACAAGATGCTAACGCGCAACATCCTGCAATTGCTGTGCGGTGAGTTTCCTTTTGATTATTTAAGTATTCAAATGCCGTGATAAGAAGCATTATACAAAGAGTAAATAGTAGCATCACAGCAGGAAGCTGTGCCTGTACGAGCACTGCAGATGCTCCTAGGATTAGGCCGCCAGTTAAGTACCACGGCGCTTTCGAATTTATAAATTTTGGATTGTCCTCATACCGCGCATGAAGCAAGGACATTGAGGTGCAGACACAGCACCATATCATTGCAAAAGCAGCCCAATGGCCATCATAAGGAAAAATAGCAAAAAAATCTTCAGACCCAGTACCACCGCTAAGTGGTGGCTTTGCCATGCCGAGTCCTTTTTGAATAAAACCAAACGTTGCAAGAATAACAGCACCCATACAAGGCCAGGGTAATAAGCGCTCAAAAAAGTTACGCGACTTTGGAATGAGGTAAAGTAATGACGATAGGATGTATGCCGCGCCAAAGCTGGCAATAATTAACCACGTTTCCTTGCCTGAAATTGACGTAGGGATCCATCTATTGATCGAATCTAGCGTATGATATGATGATGCGCCGATTTTAACACTATTGTATGGGTCATGGAAGAGTCCGATAGCAAACTGTATAGATAGCGCCAAGGCTGGCGCGGAGACGAGCCAGAACTTTGGCCAAAGTAAATCTATGAAAAACGGGTGCGCCTGTTCGTGTGTTTTTAATATAAAAGGTGTTAGGCAACCTAGTATTAACAAACTGCCTAGTAACCAATATGATCTGGGATCTCCAATGTGGAAGGCAAGCAGTAATGCAAATAAGCTAACAGCGAAGAGGATCGATTCTGCTGGCGTGAAGCGATCTCTAAGTAACTGCTCCCTTATTCGAATATTAGAAAGTTCTACCAAGGTATAGAAATATTAAGGACACGAAAAATTGAGAGACAACGAGCTGTCGTGTAATTATGTGTATCTATTGGAAATAGCTAATATAATGTATATAAACTAAAAAGGTATGTTTGATTACTTTTTATACTTAAGTGCAGCAGCTATAAAATTAGAAAATAGGGGATGAGCGGCATTCGGTTTAGACTGGAACTCGGGATGGAACTGCACCCCAACAAACCATGGATGCTTTGGTATTTCTACTATTTCAATTAGATCTCGTTCTGGATTTATCCCACCAATGCGGAGCCCTGCATTTGCTAATTGCTCTCTATAATTATTATTAAATTCGTAGCGATGCCGATGCCTTTCCTCTATGTTTTTTTTACCATAAGCATCGAAACTCAAGCTATCCTCAGTTAACTCACAAGGGCAGGCTCCCAGACGCATATTACCGCCTTTGGTGGCTAAGTTTTTTTGATCTTCCATGATGTCAATTACAGGATGAGGTGTATCAGCGTCGAATTCAGTACTGTTTGAATCTTCTAGTCCTGCCACATTACGAGCAAAATCTATTACTGCTATTTGCATACCTAAACAAAGACCAAAATAGGGTATATTGTTTTCTCGTGCGTACTTAGAAGTGATGATTTTTCCTGCTGTCCCACGGTCGCCAAATCCTCCTGGTATTAGTATTCCGTCTAGTTCAGCTAGATGCTTTATGGGATTTAATTCTGCATCTTCTGCATCAATACGCACGATGTTAACTTTTGCATCATTAGCTATTCCTGCGTGTATAATAGACTCGTAGACAGATTTGTATGCATCCTGCAGCTCGATATATTTACCTACTACTCCAATCTTAACTTCATGGCTAGGTGATTTCAGCCGTCTTACGACATCGTGCCAGACTTCCATATCGTTATCTGGAACGTCTAAACCAAGATGGTCTATCACCAAACTGTCTATATTCTCTGCTTTAAGTGTAATAGGTAGTTCGTATATTGAAGTTTCAACATCCATTTCTTCAATTACTGCATTCACCGGAACGTTACAAAAGAGTGAGAGTTTCTGGCGCATTTCGTCAGTCATGGGCTCTTCAGTACGACACACTAGTATGTCGCATTGTATCCCAATTTCACGAAGTTTAGCGACGGACTGCTGACTGGGTTTGGTCTTAAGCTCACCAGCAGCTTTCAAAAATGGAAGTAGTGTACAATGCAGAAAGAGTACATCATCTCGTCCGACCTCTAGTGCGAATTGTCGCATAGCCTCAAGGAAAGGAAGGCCTTCTATGTCGCCTATTGTTCCCCCTAGTTCTGTTATTAGAATATCGACATCATCACCGCCACCTGCATAAATTCTCTCTTTAATTACATCTGTAACATGAGGAATTACTTGCACAGTCGCCCCAAGATAATCGCCTTTACGCTCCCTAGTTAGAACAGTTTCATAAACCTTACCGGAGGTTAAGTTATTTAGCCGAGTAAGCGTCCCTTTTGTAAAACGCTCATAGTGACCAAGATCGAGGTCTGTTTCTGCTCCGTCATTTAGCACATAAACCTCACCGTGCTGAAATGGACTCATTGTTCCTGGATCTACGTTTAAATAAGGGTCAAATTTCTGGAGACGTACCTTGAGACCGCGCTGTTCAAGAAGTGCTCCTAGTGCTGCAGAGGTAAGGCCCTTACCAAGGGAAGAGACTACGCCACCTGTTACAAAAATATACTTCATATTATAGAAAATTAGAATGCATGATTTACATAAATGAATAGGACTTTCATCTGACGTACACGCTAGTTTATTCAATTCCTTAGTGCTAATCCTTGGCAACCCTTTTCGTAAAACAGAACAAATGAATATAAATCATTAGCAAAGTTGTCTATTGATTCTTCCTAAATTAGTTAATATTATTAAACGTTGTGTACTTTTTCTATTTTTTTAAAAAAGTATTAGTTCACTGGCCCAAAAAAAAGTTTAGCTAATTAAATATATTTAATTTCCTTATAGATTTTGTTTCTACCGCACTTAGTTTGAATATTCATTTTTATTAAATAATTTATAAATGTATTAATGTAGCTTATGCGCCGTGTCTTTAACTTTTTGCAGTCCACAGTTGGGCGTAAATATCTTATGGCACTCACAGGACTGGTATTAGTCTTCTTTGTGCTAGGGCATATGCTAGGTAATTTACAAATATTTCTAGGCGCTGAAGCCATAAATGCCTACGCATACAAGCTGCACAAATTGTTACCAGCCTCTGCCCTTTGGTTTATACGCTTGTTTCTACTAATATGCATAGCTATTCATGTATGGACTGCTGTCACACTTACCTTAGATAACCGTAAAGCTCGGCCTCAAGGCTATCAAAAAAAACAAGCAATTCAGGCTACCTATTCTTCGCGCACTATGCGAATGAGCGGTATTATTTTACTATCATTCATTTTTTTCCATATTGCACATTTTACAGTACGTTCTGTGCCTGGTATGAAATACAACGAACCTGGTGTAATCAGCAAAAAAGTTGATGCTTCAAATGATTTTATTCCCACTGAGGTCCCATTAGTTAAAAAGGGTGAGGCTGTCTTTAAAAATGGCAAAAAAATAATGACTTTTAATGTGCATGACATGATGATTGCAGGATTTAAGTCAAAATTGGTATCGTTATTTTACATAGTCGCTACTGGCCTGCTTTGCCTTCATCTTACACACGGCGTGAGCAGTATGTTTCAAAGCCTTGGAATACGAAACTCATTCTGGCGTGTTCGCCTAGACCGAGTTGCTTTGGTCTATGGATGGACGATTTTCTTAGGGTTTGCTGTTATTCCTATCGCAACGCTTGTAGGTATACTTAGAGCAGACCCTAGCGGTGGTTTGATTGCTAATGCACAAGTACATCAACAAGAGGATATTACGCACAAATTATTTACACAAGAAGTAACGCTCAAATGAATTTAGATGCAAAGATACCGGAGGGTCCGCTCGCGCAAAAGTGGGCAAGTCATAAGTTTAATATGAAGTTGGTTAATCCGTCCAACCGACGCAAATACAGTGTTATTGTAGTTGGGTCTGGCTTAGCAGGTGGTGCAGCAGCGGCTAGTCTTGCGGAACAAGGTTATAATGTATCTTGCTTTTGTTATCAAGACAGTCCACGACGAGCGCATAGCATCGCAGCTCAAGGCGGTATAAATGCCTCTAAGAATTATCAGAATGACGGAGATAGTGTTCATCGCCTTTTCTACGATACTGTAAAAGGTGGCGACTATCGAGCACGTGAGGCTAATGTATACCGTCTTGCAGAAGTTAGTTCCGACATAATTGATCAATGTGTGGCCAACGGTGTGCCATTTGCCAGAGAGTACGGGGGGCTCTTGGCTAATCGTTCTTTTGGAGGTGCTCAAGTCTCACGTACATTCTATGCTCGTGGCCAGACAGGGCAACAGCTCTTACTGGGTGCTTACTCCGCGCTAAGTAGGCAAATTGGTCTTGGTAAGGTTAAGATGTACAATCGCCATGAAATGTTAGACTTGGTGAAAGTAGATGGTCATGCCAAGGGCATCATAGTTCGCAATATGGTAACGGGCGAGGTGACTAGTCATGCCGCTGATTGCGTAGTCATCGCAACGGGTGGATATGGCAATGTATTTTTTCTCTCCACAAACGCTCAAGGATGTAATGTGACAGCAGCATACAGGGCACACAAACAAGGTGCAGGTTTCGCTAATCCATGTTACACGCAGATACATCCAACATGTATCCCTGTCCATGGCGATAAACAGTCTAAGCTCACTCTAATGTCAGAATCACTTCGAAATGATGGTCGGATATGGGTGCCGAAATTAGCTGAAGATGCTCTAAAAATTCGTGATGGTGTGCTTGATCCTAATTCACTTAATGATGAAGATCGTGATTATTTCCTAGAGAGAAAATATCCAAGTTTTGGAAATCTTGCGCCACGCGATATATCCTCGCGCGCTGCGAAAGAAGCCTGTGATGAGGGTAGAGGCGTCGCTTCGACTGGTTTGGGCGTATTTCTAGATTTTAGAGATGCTATACAGCGTGAGGGGAAAAAGGCTATTGAAGAGAGATACGGCAATTTATTTGATATGTATCAGTGCATAACTGGTGATAATCCCTATGTTACTCCAATGATGATATTTCCGGCTGTTCACTATACAATGGGTGGCTTATGGGTGGACTATAATCTTGAATCAACCATCCCAGGTATGTTCGTAGGTGGAGAGGCTAACTTTTCTGATCACGGTGCTAATCGCCTAGGAGCGTCCGCGTTAATGCAAGGATTGTCCGATGGTTATTTTGTATTACCTTATACGGTTGGTAATTATCTGGGTGAGCAAGGTGTGCATTCGGCGGGCAAGGTTACTAACGAACACCCAGCATTTGCTAAGGCTGAAAATCGTGTGAAGGCGCGTATTGATAAGTTACAATCTATTAATGGCAGCGAGTCTCCTCGTTCTTTTCATAAACGGCTAGGTAATATAATCTGGGAATACTGCGGCATGGCTCGCTCTGAAGAAGGCTTAACTACCGCAATTGAAAAGATTAAAGAACTGCGCAAAGACTTTTGGAGCAATCTCCGAGTTGTAGGAGAGGCTGGTAATATCAATCCCGAACTCGAGAGAGCAGGACGTGTTGCCGACTTTATCGAATTTGGTGAATTGATGTGTCGCGATGCATTGATGCGTGAGGAGTCTTGCGGAGGACACTTCCGAATAGAACATCAAACCGAGGAGGGTGAAGCCTTACGCGATGACGAGAATTTTACCTTTACGGGGGTATGGGAATACATGGGAGACGATATTGATCCTCGCTTACACAAAGAAGAGCTCATTTACGAAAACGTTAAGCTAGCAACTCGTAGTTATAAATAATAATTTATACGACAGAAGCAATACAATGAATTTTACACTCAGAGTTTGGCGCCAGAAGGATTCCGTAAGCCGTGGCGAACTAGTGGAGTATAAAATTCAGGACGTTTCTGAGGATTCCTCTTTCCTAGAAATGCTGGATATTCTTTCTGAGAATTTAGTCGAAGATGGTAAAATGCCAATGGCTTTTGACTATGACTGTCGTGAGGGTATATGCGGAATGTGTTCTCTTACTATAGACGGAATCCCTCACGGTCCAGAAAGTGGAACGACAGCATGCCAGTTGCATATGCGTCATTTTAAAGATGGACAGACGATAACCATCGAACCTTGGAGAGCAAAGCCATTTCCTGTCATAAAAGACTTAATAGTAGACCGTTCGCCATTAGACAAAATCATTCAATCAGGTGGGTTTATTACTACCCGTGCTGGAAGTGCAACAGATGCCAACACACATTTAATTGATAAAGGTACTGCGGACTACGCTATGGATGCGGCTGCCTGTATAGGCTGTGGAGCTTGTGTTGCTGCATGCCCAAATGCCTCTGCTATGCTATTTACTTCCGCAAAAGTCGCTCACATGAATAGTTTACCGCAAGGTAAACCTGAGAAGCACCGTCGTGCCTTAGCTATGGTCAGTACTATGGACGGTGAAGGATTCGGAGGATGCACCAACATTGGAGAGTGTGAAGCTGCTTGCCCAAAAAATATCTCGCTTGATGTAATAGCTCACCTAAATCGTGATTATGCAATTGCTCAGGTTAAGAACTTCTTCAAACCTTCTGCTTAATTATTATCGTCCGGATATTTTGTACACGAAGCAATTGAACATCTTAGACTGATTTTTCTCTTACTTATGTACTGCACATTGGCTTGTATTTAAATCTAGGGGTTTTCTCATTATGCTTCCCGTAACTACACCTTTTGACGCTGTATCCTGCTCTAGTGTGAACTCCGCTTGGGGTACTCTTACTATTGAGGTTCTAGGCCGTCTTGGAGTGGAGACGGTAATCACTTCTCCAGGTGCGCGCTCTGCACCCCTAACTTTAGCGGCAGCACGAAATGCTCGTGTGGAAGCACTTTCTATTTTAGACGAGCGCTCAGCTGCGTTTTTCGCATTAGGAATTGCTAAGCGTACGCATCGTCCAGTTGCACTTATTTCTACCTCTGGCACTGCTGCTGCTAATTACTTGCCTGCCGTGATTGAAGCTTCGTTGAGCGGTACGCCGCTTATTATAATGACTGCAGATCGCCCACCAGAGTTACGTAACTGCAGTTCAGGGCAAACAATCGATCAGTCTAAATTATTTGGTATTTACGTACGTCATTACGCAGAACTTGCGTTGCCAGAAGTTAACGTACAGATGCTAAGTTATCTTAGGCAAACACTTGTCCATTGTGTTAACCAATCGACAATCAATAATCCAGGGCCAGTTCATCTAAATTTCCCGTTTCGTGAACCATTGTTCAGTCCGCAAGATTACATTGACCCAGTAATTGACGCAGCTAAACTTGAAGCAGTCTCTACTATTATTACGAGACCTTGCGATAGCGTTGTTATCACTGGAGCAATTGATCAAATTGCATTAGAGCGTCTGTCCAGTCATAGTAAAGGAGTTCTAATTGTAGGTGTAAACAATCCTTCTTGTGGAGATGATGTTTTCGCAAATGCAGTGAACTTGATTTCGCAGAAGTTAGGATGGCCAATTATAGCGGATATTCTCAATCCTGTACGAAATCACTCCACAAAAAATCATATAGTTATAACGCACTACGATACTTTCTTGCGTAATAAAGAAGATATTAGCGCTTTAGAACCAACAGCTATTTTACAGATTGGTACTCTACCGACCAGTAAAGTCCTAAATAATTGGATCGAGTCTTTAGATGCGGTTACTTTTTTACTCACTTCTCGCCCAGTCAATACGGATCCGCTGCATCGTTTGGCTACTCCAATTTATGGCGATGTATGTGAACTATCTCAAGCAATCGAGCAACAATCCATTGACTCAGACTGGAGCACTCAATGGTTTGCTTTAGAAGAACAAACTGCTACAAAGATAGACTCACAAATGCATGCAATAGAAGCTCTCTTTGAGGGTAAAGTCTCCTGGCTACTTTCACGTTTTTTACCAGCAGGCACTTCAGTGTTTTTAGCAAACAGTATGAGTATACGTTATGCTGAATATTTATGGTCTGCAGGGACGAGCGCGTGCTCCATCTTTTGTAACCGAGGTGCTAACGGTATAGATGGGACATTAAGCACCGCTATAGGAGTCGCCCATCGCGGAAAACCTACTGTATTATTAATAGGTGACCTAGCTTTTTTACACGATATAAATGGCTTACTTTCTATAAATTCACTTGAGGGTAGTCTAAGCATTATAGTAATAAACAACAATGGTGGCGGAATCTTTGAGCATTTACCTGTGGCAAATGAAGAGCCATCTTTCGAGCAATACTTCGCTACTCCTCAAAACGCTAATATTTCTCAACTGTGCGCATCATACGGCGCTGAGTATACTTCAATACACGATTGGGATCAATTGATAAGAACTATTAGTAATTTACCACAATCTGGTATACGTGTCATAGAAATCATTACAGACCGAAAGGCGGACCTGCATACACTTTCTACTCTCAAAACTACTACGTAGAAGTTTAAAAGTTACCACTTAACTAACTGTCATCATCATCACTGGATACGAGTTTAGGTGCATCCGATACGTCGCCGAATATACTAGGTGTATCGTTTCTTCTACTTTTTTGGCCACTATTTTTTTCGTGTTCAGACTGACCTTCTACGGAGAAACGGGTAAATGGGACTGCTGCAAGACGAGCAGCCGGAATTCGCTTATTAGTTACTTCGCAGATTCCGAAACTGCCGTCCTTGATTCTAAGGATGGCTTCTTCTATTTCATTGAGGGCATCATGCTCGCTCGAAACAAGGCTCAAAGCAAAGTCACGATCAAATGTGTCTGTACCAGCATCTGCTTGATGGCTTCCAAAGTTTGACAGATCGCCAGAATCTTCGCGAGAGGAGTGACCTAAGGTTTCGGAAGTGTGTAGGCTGAGTTCGTCGCTTACATGGGATCTCAATTCCAATAGTAATCTATAATACTTTATCCACTTTTTAGGGATTTCACTCTCTTTGATTTTAGCATCTCTTTTTTTCTGATTAGGATTAAATCCTAAAATATCAGATAATGATGCAGCCCCTAATACACGTTTTTTATCAGCCTTTTTTATAACTAATGTTTTTTTCGGCTTAGGCACTACTGACTTTGGCTTATCGCTTTCTTCGGCTACTTCTTCTGGTTTCTTAGCCGCCATCATTTCTTCGATTTCATCAATCGATAATGCTATAGGCGCAGGTTTTTTATACTCGATTGTTTCAGTGGGTGATATTGCAGACTCATTTAAAAGAGAAGAATCATCATTAAGAGTAGCCTTAACCTCAGGAGATTCGGAAGTATTTATGACCTCCTTAATTGTAGGTTGTTTAGAGACTACTTTTTTCTTAGTAACTTTTTTCGTAGTCATCGCCTTTTTAACAGCTTTTTTCTTTGGCTTATCCTTAGTTACAGAAGTCTTTTTTACGGCTACTTTTTTATTTGTAAGTTTTTTAGGAGTCGTCGCCTTTTTAACAGCTTTTTTGTTTGGCTTAGCCTTAGTTACAGAAGTCTTTTTTACGGCTACTTTTTTCTTAGTAACTTTTTTCGCAGTCATCGCCTTTTTAACAGCTTTTTTCTTTGGCTTAGCCTTAGTTACAGAAGTCTTTTTTACGGCTACTTTTTTAATTGGCAGTTTTTTACTGGCCGGCTTCTTTTTAACGGGAGTATTTTTCTTATTTGGCATATTTATAAAAGTTAACAGTTAGAATTAATTCAATTTGTAGTAAATTATGTATTATTGAGAATTTCTGCGCATCTCGGAGAAACCGGCCCCCATTGATCAGTATTCACGAGTTTGGGAACCCAGCGCCAACTACGTGGGCAGCGTTCACCGTCCGCATGAGCCACATTAATTTGAATATTAACCGCATGATTAGACTCAATTAGGGAAACTTCAGATAGTATAAAAAGTTCTGATAGCTCAGTCTCGTGTTTTTTCAGAAGAGCAAAGTCAGGGTCATTAGCATTTCCAGTTATAGTAGCTTTAGCGTCGAGGCTCTGGCCTATCTTCTTTTCCTGACGTAGAGATTCAAGAGGGTCATTGAGTTTTTCCGAAAGGAACTTTCTAAGCGCACGTATTTCTGCAGCTGTATTAGCATCATCCCAGTCAGGGTCTACCACTGGCCAGTCTGTGAGTGCAACGAGGTCATCGCTAAATTCTTTATCAGTATGCGCATAACTCCATGCTTCATCAGCAGTAAAAGGTACAAGTGGTGCAATTAAGCGTGTGAATACTGAAAAGAGTATATGAATTGCCGTTTGAGATGAACGTCTTAGTGGGTCGTTTGGACTACGAGTATACATTCGATCTTTTAGCACGTCATGATAAGTAGAGGACAGAGTGTTGACACAAAAAGGATCGATGTAGTCTTTAAACGCACGGTGAAACTCGTAGGCTTCATACGCTTCGGTTACATTACTCACTAGCTGACCTAACTCGTGTAATATCCATTTATCTAGTGAGCTCATTTTGTCGATAGCAACAGAATGTATTTCATGATCAAAGTCATGTAAGTTTCCAATCTGGAAACGGAGCGTGTTACGAATATTCCGATAATTATTAGTCACATTCTTTACAATTTTATCGGAGACCGGCACATCGCTGCGATAGTCCTGCGAACAGATCCATAACCGAATAATATCAGCACCGTAGCTACCGATCCACTCAGTAAGAGGTCTAGAAGCACCATCACTTTTTGAAAGCTTTTTTCCGTCTTCTTTTACTATAAAACCGTGAGTTAGAAGATTCTTGTAGGGAGCAGATTTGTTAGTAATTACGGATGTCCATAAAGAGCTTTGAAACCAGCCTCTGTGCTGGTCGGAACCTTCGAGATAGAGATCAGCAGGCCAGCTAAGATTGCTGCGTTTGTTAAGAACTGCTAGATGACTAGTTCCAGAGTCAATCCACACATCGAGTGTATCAGTACCGCACTTTAAATTCGTAGGATTTGGCCAGCTATCAGGTAACGTAATGCCCTCTAAAATCTTAATTGCTGATTTCTCAAACCAAATGTCAGTTCCAGCATCTACTACTTTTTTAGCAATAGCGCGGATAACATCTGCATCGATGTAAGCTTCGCCGTCATCATCGTAGAATGCAGGTATTGGCACACCCCATGTACGCTGCCGGCTGATGCACCAGTCCGGGCGATTTTCAACTGCTGCACGGATCCTATTTCCACCCCAATCAGGGATAAAATTTACATCATTTAGACACTCTAGTGCTTGCTTGCGATCACCACTTTTATCTAAGGCAATAAACCACTGGTCCATAGCGCGAAATACTACGGGCGTTTTAGATCTCCAGCAGTGCGGGTAGCTATGAGAGATCTTCTTCTTAGCAACTAATGAATCGTTCGCAGCTATAATGCGAAGAACACCTATATTAGCATTAGAAGGCTTACCGCTTTCACTTTCGAGCACAGACAACCCTACTAGTTCGCTCGGAACCTGCCCGTCATCAACATAACAACCATCGTCGTCTATTGGACAATACACATCTAGTCCGTTATTTATACCAGTAATGTAGTCGTCAAGGCCGTGTCCAGGAGCTGTATGAACACAACCTGTTCCACTGTCAGTAGTAACGTAGTCTGCTGGTAGAATAGGAGAGATACGATCTATGAAAGGATGGTGTGCTTCAATGTTTTCGAGATCAGATCCAGAGTAAGTAGCAACGGTCTCGAATTCTCCTAGTTTACACTCGTTTACTACGGCCTCAACTAGCGATGTAGCAATGATCATAGTGCCATGGGAGAGCGTCTTAATTGCCGAATACTCGATTTTTGGATGAACAGAAACAGCTAGATTAGCCGGTAGTGTCCAAGGTGTGGTCGTCCATATCAGTATGGAACTGTTTTCGTCAGGCAAATTCAGCTGAGCTCGGCCTGCTTGAGAAAGTTGTAATTTAACGTAGATAGAGATACTGTTGTGGTCTTTGTATTCAATCTCTGCCTCAGCAAGTGCAGTGGCACAAGGGATGGACCAGTAAACTGGTTTCTTACTACGATATACTAGGCCTCGTTCGACGAAAGTAGCAAAAGCTTCGAGTTCAGCTGACTCATACTCGGGATGAATAGTCCAGTACTCATTGGACCAATCGGCTGTTACGCCTAAGCGCTCGAATTGCTCACGCTGAATTACTCGATAGTGATCAGCGAAATTTGCGCAGGCTTTACGGACTTCTAAAGGAGTATAATCAGTGCGTCCAGAATCCTGTAATTCACGTGATACCTTATGCTCAATGGGCAGTCCGTGACTATCCCAGCCAGGAATGAATGGCGCGTTCATTCCGCGCATCCATTTGTAGCGTAATATTGTATCTTTTAGGGTCTTGTTTAGAGCATGCCCTAAGTGCAAATCACCATTTGTAAATGGTGGTCCATCGTGTAATATAAAATTTTCGCCTTGTTTGTTCTTAATTTGAATTTGGTCGTAGAGATTAGATTCTTTCCAGTGATCAAGGCGGCCTGGCTCACGCTCCACTAGATTTCCCCTCATCGGAAAGTTAGTTTGCGGTAGATTGAGCGTGTCTTTGAGGTCTTGCGACATAACGTAAAGCGAGTGATCCTTAAAAAGCGCGGCATACTGTATTTTTGAGCTTCCAAGTCAAGCACACAGAATAATCTCGCTCTAAAACCAGTAATATCTTTCTTTGCGAACGCCATTTATGCTCTAATATCTCTAAAATATGTCTTTAGCGCTCATTCAAATATCTTACTCAGAACTGCAGCTTATTGTTTTAATTCTTTTTATGCTCCTAGGGCTATCGGCGCTAATTTATGGGGGTGATATCCTTACAAAGGGTGCATCCTCAATTTCGCTCAATATGAGAATTGACCCGATGATAGTAGGCCTAACTGTGGTATCGATAGCTACTTCTATGCCTGAGATGGCGACATCAATGGTCGCAGCACAAAAAAATCCTGGAATTGCCCTAGGTAACATACTCGGTAGCAATATCGCTAATATTGGATTAATTTTAGGCATAACTGCATTTTTTGCGCCGCTTAAGATCAAGAAGCACATGGCACAAAAGGAAGTGCCATTTCTCATTAGTGTCAGTGTTCTATTTATCTTCTGCGCTTGCAGCGGTGGACTAAGTCACTTGGAGGGTGCGCTACTCTTAACTCTGACGATTGCGTATCTATTATACGTTGTAAAAACAGCATTAAATAATCCCACTACAGAATCCGAAAACATACCACTAGGTAAGTCTGATGAAACTATAGCGCAGACTACTAAAATTGCCATTTTACTAGTTTTCCTTGGGGCAGTTTTACTTGGTTTAGGTGCAGATGTTCTTGTCGGTGCTTCAGTCGAAATTGCTTCACGTATGGGGGCAAGTGAGCTTCTAATAGGAATAACGATAGTGGCAATAGGCACAAGTCTCCCTGAATTGGCAGCTTCAATTGCTGCTATCAGAGCGGGTCAATGTGATATGTGCTCCGGCAATATCGTAGGCTCGTGCTTATTTAATATTTTATTAATTGGAGGCAGTGTCTCTGCAGTATGGGGAATCGAAATTGGCAATGGGCCAACAGTCATCGAGTTTTCAGCCTTTTTACTACTGCCGTGCCTACTTTTTTGGTTTTTCAAAAGTGGACGAATAGTTACACGAAAAGAAGGCGTTGTCTTACTCTTTACCTATGCTATAATCATCTCGCTTTCAGCGCTTAGTAACTACGGCTACATTAGCCAATAAGATTTTTTCAGTAAACCGATACCATAAAGAAATATCCTACTGCAAATGCCAAAGAAAACAAAGCCAGTAATCTTAATCATCCGAGACGGGTGGGGTGCTAACCATGATTCTTCTTACGATTCTTATAACGCTGTTAAGCTAGCCAAGACTCCAGTTGCGGATATACTTACTCAGAGCTATCCTAGTACGGAGATTGAAGCCTCAGGACTCGCTGTGGGATTGCCAGTTGGCATAATGGGTAACTCAGAAGTTGGCCATCAAAACATTGGCGCTGGGCGTGTAGTCGATCAAGAAATTGTACGGATCAATAAAGGTATAGAGACAGGCTCAATAAAAAGCAGCCCTACTCTTAATGCCGCATTTGATAATGCAAAAGATTCAGGAAAGGCGCTTCATTTCCTAGGGCTTGTATCTGATGCTGGTGTACACTCGATGCTGGATCATTTTTATGGTTTGTTAAGACTAGCTAAGGAATACGGTCTAGAGACCGTTTACCTTCATGCTTTTACTGATGGCCGTGATACGGGACCATTTACTGGGAGTACTTTTATCTCTGAGGTTGAAGCAGAAATGACTAAAATGGGTATCGGAAAAATTGCTTCAGTTACAGGTCGTTATTGGGCAATGGATCGAGACAATCGTTGGGATCGAGTCCAGCGCGCCTACGACTGCCTGACAGGGCGCGTTGTAGAATATAGTGCTAATTCTGCAAAAGATGCAATTCAAGGGCAGTACGATAATCCAGAGACTGAAGGTACTAAGGGTGATGAATTTTGTCCGCCAACGTCCATAGTAGATGAATCCGGTCAACCCATTGGTCCAATTGTGGATGGAGACTCCGTCCTCTTTTTTAATTTCCGGGGGGATCGACCTCGACAGCTTACCCGTGCTTTTATTGAAGAGGGTTTTGATGATTTTGACCGAGGTAAGAAACTTGCATTGTACTTTGCGACTTTAAGCGAATATCAAAAGGGACTCTGTAATAATATAGTTTTTTACAAACCCGAAAAAATGGCAGATATTCTTGGTGCTTTTGTCGCAGAACAAGGAATTGCTCAATTCAGATGCGCTGAGACAGAAAAATTTCCTCATGTCACCTTCTTCTTTAACGACTACAGAGAAGAACCATTTCCAGGAGAAGAACGTGAATTAGTACTCAGTCGTAAGGATTGTGCAACTTACGATGAAAAGCCAGAAATGTCAGCATACGGAATACGTGATGCTACAATTGAAGCCATAAAATCAGAGAAATACGGACTTCTTGTGGTTAATTTTGCAAATCCCGACATGGTTGGTCATACTGGTGTACTCAAAGCCTGTGTTGAAGCCTGTGAAATAGTGGATCAATGCGTCGGTGATCTACTAAATGCAATTGATGAAGTTGGTGGTTCTGCTGTTATCACTGCCGACCACGGAAACTCTGATCAGCTCTGGAGTCATGAACGAAACGGTCCCCACACGGCACATACTCTGAACCCAGTAGAAATTGTTGTCTACAGCGATAAGTATATTAACTCGAAGATAAGGTGCGGTGGGTCCTTAGGTGATATAGCCCCAACTATACTGAAATTGATGGATCTTCCTCAACCAGATGCTATGACTGGGAATAGTCTAATTCTATAGTACTGTGAAAATACAATCTGCACGACATGTAGGATGCGCTACTGATCTCGAATCTTGCCCACAGAGTCACCATCCAGAATTTGCTTTCGTAGGCCGTTCTAATGTCGGAAAATCTTCGCTTATCAATACACTCGCAGATGTTAAAGGCTTAGCGAAAATCTCTAGCACTCCAGGTAAGACCAAGTTAATTCATTTTTTTAGGATTAACGACCTCTGGACCTTAGTAGATCTGCCAGGATATGGTTTCGCGAAGTTATCAAAAGAAAGGCAAGCAGAGTTCAATAGGAGTGTAAGCCAATTTCTAAATGAGCGTACGAATATTAAGCAAGTATTTGCATTAATCGACTCTCAGCTCGAACCACTAGAAACAGATTTAGCATTTGTCGATTGGTTACAAGAATGCAAAATACCATTTTCTATAATACTTACAAAAACTGATCGTAGTGCAGAATATAAAGTCGCTAAGCATGAAGAGAAATTAATACAAGCACTTCTAGATTATGGGCTACGGCCCACAGAAATTTTCAAGTTTAGTTCTAAAACTAAGAGGGGCCGTGGTGCATTACTAAATTGGATAGAAGGGCAGCTCCCTAAGGACCAAAAAAAGAAAAAGGGCAAAGCTATCCAATTGGGCTGGATGCAAAAGTAGCTACATTTACTCTTAGCTAACGTACTTTTGTACGACAGGTATCCTACGGCCTATTCCGAAAGCTAGTGGGGTAGTTTTTAGACCAGGAGCAGCTTGCTTACGCTTGTACTCATTCAGATCCACTTTACGGACGATTTCATCTACTACTCCTTCATCGTAGCCTTTACTTTTGATCTCCGCACGTGAGAGCCCTTCCTCGACATAAAGCCGGAGAATACCATCTAAAATGGCGTAGGGAGGTAATGAATCTTCATCTTTCTGACCTAGGCTTAATTCAGCTGAGGGCGCCTTATTTATCGTATTTAAGGGGATGAGTACTTTCTCGTGATTCAAATGGCGTGCTAGGGCATAGACCTTCATCTTTGGGAGATCTGATATAACTGCAAGGCCACCACACATATCACCGTACAGAGTGCAATATCCTACTGCTATTTCACTTTTATTACCTGTAGTTAATAGAAGTGCGCCATATTTGTTAGAAATAGCCATAAGAAGCAGGCCACGAGAACGAGCTTGTATATTTTCTTCGGTCACGTCCTTTTTAAGGCCGTTAAAAAGTTCATTAAGAGCAGTTTCAGCAGATTTAACTATCTCGGATATAGATAACTCGTGGTATTGAATACCTAGATTTTCTGCGAGAGCCGCGGCATCATCACGGCTATGCTGACTCGATATTAAAGAGGGAAGGGCAATACCTATTACGTTCTCCGAGCCGAGCGCTATTACAGCTAGTGAGGCCACTACGGCTGAATCTATACCCCCACTAAGCCCAATGAGTGCTTTTTTAAAACCACATTTATGCGCATAATCACGCAAGCCGATTACAAGTGCAGCTTGAGTAGCGGCATTTCCCTTTGGGTTAAAGTGTTCGGATATATAAGAAGCGTTGTTAGATAAATCAATTACTTGGCTTTCTTCACGAAAAGCAGCTAAGCCTGCAACTAATCCACGCTTGGGGTCTACTACAATACTTCCTCCATCGAATATAAGTTCATCGTTACCCCCTACGCAATTACAGTAAACAACAGGACAACCACATCGATCTGAGGCATCTTGAACAAGGGGCTCTCGTGCCTCGTTCTTACCCTCGTGCCAGGGACTAGCCGAAAGGTTCAAAAGTAAATCTATTCCTTTTTCGGCTAATATTTTCACAGGGTCGCTGCAGTAATAGCGACTAGTCTTAACTTCTTTTTGAGTCCATATATCTTCACAGATGCTGAGGCCAATGCGTAAGCCTTTCCATTGATGAATAGTAGGCTCTTGAGCTGGCTCGAAGTAGCGCTCTTCGTCAAAAACATCATAATTAGGCAAGAGACACTTACGTGCGCTTATATCCACCTTCCCAGATTCACACCATGCTGCAGAATTGTAGAAAGGTCTACCTATAGTGCTGGTACCTCGACCTTCTACGTAACCAATTATAGCGGGTACAGGACCCACTTCTTTTGCTATAGTCTTTAATGTATATAAAACGTCGGATACGAATTGCTTTTTAAATAGTAAATCTCGCGGAGGGTAGCCACAGACAGCCAACTCGGGGAAGAGTATTAATTCAGCACCACTAGATACGAGTGAGTGATATGCGTTTAAAATACATTTTGAATTACCCTCAAGGTCTCCTACGGTTGTATTTATCTGTGCGATGCCGATTTTCATATAGAAATTTTTAAATGATAGCTCGATCTGTGCCTTGCATAAATAAAGTTTTAAGGAATGATAAAAATTAAGGAGCCAAAACTGAACTTATATTATCTTACAATGTACCAACAAGACAAGACTTTCACTCGTTTTATCGTACTTTTGACATCGGTTTTCGTCACACTTTTTGTTACGACGTCTTTTGGTTCTTCGCCAATATTGGTATCAAATGCTCACGTCTTATTAAAAGTAGATGACGTAATCGAAAGAGTTAAAACACATAATTGGCAAGGAGTCTGTGCGTCGTGTATTAGAGCAGACTTACCAACGTCGTGCAGCACTTCTGCCTAGATTTTCACTTAGTGTTGATCAGTCTCGTCAAAAGCTTACACGTGGTTTATTTTCCGATGTAATCAATGTACCACCTTTTAACTCATCGGGCTCGCGCTTAGAAGCATCCTTTTCGTTTATAAATTATCAACTTTATGCAGATTACCGTATTGCTAAATTAGACCATGCTGTCGCTGAGAAAGACTTCTTATCTCTTACGGACGATTATATTGAACAAGCGCTCTTTCTTTATTTTACACATTTACGTGATTTGCGTAGTGCAGAAATTGTTTCTGATAATCTAGAACGTGAGCAATTACTCCTCGAGTTAGCCGCTAAACAATTTTCGGCTGGGGTAGTGGTTAAGATAGACGTAACGCGTGCTGAAGTACGTGTTGCCTCTATACGCAGAGCATTGATGGAAGCTCGTATTACCGCGGAGTCTTCAGCTATAGAACTGAAGTCACTTTTAGACTTCGACCTAGAAAAAGTCGTAAACTTAGATCTTCAGGCTTTGGAGGATATGAATCCACCAAAGACGATAAAGCGTCTAGCTAATATAGATCTAGTTCGTAAATCACGCACTGAAATTTCAAGTAAATT
>CABXXS010000004.1 GCA_902516225.1 Puniceicoccaceae bacterium
TAAAACATTCCAGTCTTTACTACCATTTGCCAGGGGCAATATAGTACCAAGGTCAGCTTGAACTACATTATTTCTATTAATGTTACCTGTTTCGTAATTGAAGCTAACTGTAGGAGCGATAGTCATGCCTCCGCCTGCAAAAGTTACAGTTGGATCAGCTGTGTATCCACTTCCATAATTTGTTAGTGTCACACTTTCAACTGCGGTGCCTTCTGCATTCATTACAACTGTGCCTGCTGCGTTACCGGAAATTTCAACGGTAACAGGATCTGCACTAACTGGATCGAATGTGCCTCCATCTACTATAACAATTCCAGGATTGTTAGCATTGTTTCTAAGGCTAGATGGTCCACTAAAGTTATCGAAATTTGTGTGTTGGTAATTGGCCATCCAAGCAGAATACTGGATCGCTCCTGATGGGGCGATCTTACTCTGAACATACCCATCATGACCACGAGTTCTAAGAGTTAAATCCGATTGAGCACTCTTAAAATTAATAAGATCTATTACAAATGTAGTTTCATGGAAGACTGGAGCTACACGCCTATTATTCTCCGTACCGGGTCCGACCATGTGTAATCTTGCAGCTCCATCAGAATTTTGGCTATTTACTTCTAAAACTACGGTGTTAAGAACTGTGTCTTGGGTCACAGTAGAAGGAGTTGGAGTAGCTGTTAATCCATTCCCAGCCTTAGACCATGTGTAGGCATGTGTATCTCCTGAAAGACCTCCCAAACCGTCTAAAATAGCAACTGGAGATGTGAAGTCTTGAGACCAAACTATAGGGTCAACGGGAGGAGGTGCACTTGCTGGTGTCGCATTAGCACTAAACTGCTTAACACCGTAATTGTAACCACCTGTGTTAATTTCACCTGTTGTTTCCAATAGGAAACCTACTTGTGTAATGTTAGTTAGATCCGAACCAGCTGAAGTAGTCTCAGTGCCGTCAGAAATAACAGTCAAATTTTTCGGATGGCTAGCAGCGGTTTGAAGCGAATTATTTGTCCTCTCCATGTCAGGCATAAGTGTCCAAGTAGCAGCTGCACCAGCATCTGAAATATCAATATTGGACGAATTAGCGCCTGTTAGTGCACTAATATCAACTGTATAAAGAGGGCCTGCATAATATTCGCCATTTGCTTTTACCATAGGTCTGTAAGTGGCAAGGGATGCTCTACCTTCAGCTCCAACGTTATTAGGGACAGCAATCCTGGCGTCCAAAGTATCTGTTGCGCCAAAAACGAAACCATCACCCTCTGTTAGGCTTGAAGTGTCAGCATCGAACATGAATACAGCTTTGAAATTAATACCATTTCCACCGTTATTATCAATATCAGCTTGGTTGATATTGTTAACACGAATACGATACCCATTACCATTACTGTGGATTACACCAGCTGAGCCTTTATAATCGTCACGATTAAGGCCCGCATAAAATTTTGGACCAAAATATGTGGTTGTATTAGCTCCTGCTGTAGATTGGTCACCAGGATTTACCACTGAAGTATAGTTGGTAGTTACTCCTGTGTCTTGATTTGTTATACTCCATGGAGTTGCGCCATTAAAATTAGATGTAACACCACTTCCCCAACCAGTTGCAGCACCAGAATCAGTTGTACCGTAAATGTCATACTGACCACCAGCGAAATTAGCGGCGGTAGTTGTAGGGTAAATAGTGCTATCTGTCGCAACAGAGAAAATTTCCACAGCATGCGCAGAAATAGTAAATGCCACAAATGCGGCAGCTAGTTTTAGAATTGAGGTATTATTCATTTCATTAGGGTTAGGGTATGCTAGATAAATTAGAGAATCTATAAGTTAACACACTATAATACTAAATAAGAAGCTATATGGTCAAATAAAAAAGAGCAAATTTGTTCCGTTTACGACGGCGAAATGCCCAGATACGACAAACCAGCTCAAATAAACGTGCTAATTTCACAAACACGCTCTTAAGGTCCATAATGCCAAATAGTAATAACTCTAGATCAATTTAACACCCCATAAACACAAAGATCCAACCCGCAGTAGCGGATTGGACCCTGAGTAGCTAACTACTCATGAAGTGTTTAGTAAGGTGCGACTACTGCGCTCTTACGCGGAAGAAGGAAGCGTCTCCAGTTACAGGGATATCTACAGTAGTAGCACCTTCTGTTGGCGAGCTCCAAGTCTGCATGTTGTCGGCACTTTGCTCTACTTGTAGGCTAATAGTAGCTGTTCCACCTGAAACAGAGACTGCAGTAGAACCTACCCTTGCGTCGAGAAGGTCTTGCTGAGTAAGGCCGCCTTGTGTGTAACCCTTATTAGAGAGATATGCGCTAAGAGCCGCGTCATCGTATCCTGGATGCACATCGACACTATCGGCTACACCATCACCGTCTGCATCCGCAATCTCCACAGTCACAGTCCTACTCACCGGTGTTGCTGCGTTCCCTTCAGAGTCACTCGCATTATAGACAATGACGTATACTCCAGGAACACTGGGATCTACAGTATCCCCAGATACAACTGCTGCAATACTCTCGCCTGAATTATCGAAAACTGTTACACCTAGATCAGTGAAAACATCCCCTACTGTAAGAGTGAGGCTTGCTGAACCATTTAAAGTTATTACAGGTGGAGTAACATCGGGAACATACGTAATAACTGTCCTAGTCACCGATGATTCGTTTCCGGAAGAGTCAGTCGCAGTCCATGTAACATAGTACACATCATTAAATTCAGGATCTACAAAATCAGAGTATTCAGCTTTAACTGCTGTAATACTCTCGCCTGAATTATCGGTAGCTGTTGCACCTGGATCAGTATACCAATTCTGATAACCAGATGGATGGTAGATGGTTGCTGGACCGTTCAAAGTTATTACAGGTGGAGTCATATCTACAACTACTAGTGAGAATACTAAATTATCTAACTGAGTAGCAGCTACGGGTGCTGTAGTATTTAATTTAAGGCGTATGTTTGCGTATCCCCCGTCCGCAATCCATGCAGTCCCAGAAATGTTCTGCCCGATAGGTTCGCTGAAGTTATTTATGCCTACTGAAATAGTATCAGAGCCTAAACCCACTAGATTATTCATCTCTGAGCCAAGTGCTATGGAAGGCCCCTTAACTAGTTCTGAGTCGCCTGTTGCAAGATACAATAACTGGAAATCAGTCGCGTAATTAGCGTTCGCTGGGTCTCGGCGTAGATCGAAAGAAATATTTTTAAGTTTGGCGTCGGAACCTGTGTTATTAGTAATACGTAAGTCGAGTTGCTGCTGATTACCGGAGTTACCAAATTTTGCGTAGCTGGCGTCAAACAACGCCCAATTTAATCCGAATGTTGAAGTGCCCACGCCATAAGCATCGCGTCCTAAGCTAGAGGTGCCTGGACCCAAGGTGAGATTAAATCCATTTTCTGATACACTCACGGCAAGATTGTTATCGTCTCCCGTGTTCAGTTCAGCAAAGTCATCAACACCGATGGTCTTAGTAGGGAAAGTGGGATTTACGACAAGACCATCATAACCAATCGCTCCACTTGAAAACTGAATTCTGACTTGTCTGTCAAAAGCAACACTACCAACAGTAATTGTATTTAACCCTGCCACTAAATCTACTGCAGGTCCAATGTAGAAATTTCCCTGTTGGGGATGGTCTTCGACGTATGTATTAGCTGTGCTTTTTACGACTCTATACTGAGCTCCTGCTGGAAGATCCGTTATATTTATAGCTAGTTTTTGTTCTCCTTGGCTTAATTCACCATCTGTAGTCCACGTTAGCATGATACCGTACGGCCAGTTAGCGTTTTCAGTATTAAAAAATGGTTCAGTAGTAGTTGCATACATTAAGCCAGAGCTACTGTCAGCAATAGTTGTTTGCCCCGTTAAAGGAAGGACCGTAGATAGCGCTAAGGCTATAAATAAAATAGAATTCTTTAGCATAGGATATGTGGGTAGTAGATTTAATCTAAGCACGTAGTGTGCATAAAAGTTCATTTAACATTAATTGAAAAAACATACTTTTCAATTCTAAAGTATTAAATATTAAACTATTTAAAAATTTATCATCCTTAGCTCCTAGAATCATATCCAAACAGGAATTTAGTAACACGTCAGGGCACAAGATACTCGACATAAGCCCCTGAATTCTGAATTTCTTAATAACTGATATGAAAAATATGTCGCCAATTGAAGAACTTCGTCATTCCTGCTCACACGTCCTAGCCTCTGCAGTGCTTCGGCTCTACCCAGATGTAAAACTCGATATCGGTCCCCCCACCGCAAACGGATTCTACTACGACATCGACCTCGACAAAAAACTAGACGCTTCCGACCTTGAGAAGCTCGAGGCTGAAATGAAAAAAATAATCAAAGAAAATCAGAAGTTCGAGCGAATCGAATGCTCTCGCGAGGAGGCAGTTGAAAAGATTCAAGCCAGCGGACAAGAGCGATACAAAATCGGCCGTTTAGAAGATATCCCTGAGGGCGAGGCAATCAGTTTCTATCGAAATGGTGAATTCATCGACCTGTGCGCAGGACCACACGTGAGCTACACAAAAAAAATTAAAGGCTTCAAACTTCTCTCTATCGCAGGCGCTTATCACAGGGCCGATGAGTCTAACAAACAACTACAGCGAATTTACGGTACAGCATTTTCTACTAAAGAAGAACTAGCCGAGTATTTAGAAAGACTAGAACAAGCCAAAGCCCGCGACCACAGAAAGATAGGAAAGGATCTCAAACTTTTCCATATCGACGAAGCAGTTGGTTCTGGGTTAATACTTTGGACGCCCCATGGCACAATTCTACGTAACGAATTGCAGGACTTCATCTCCGAAGAATTGCGCATGGCGGATTACGAACTAGTCTGCACTCCACAAATCGGAAAATTAGACCTCTTCCGCAGATCAGGTCACTTCCCCTATTATAAAGACTCACAGTTCCCGCCGATCTTGGAACCAGGGGCAATAGACAAACTGGCACAAGAAGATTCCTCATGCAGTGAACTCTCTGAGCAATTGGACAGCGGCGAGATAGATGGCTATCTGCTCAGGCCGATGAACTGCCCGATGCACATTAAAATATTCGATAGCCAACCACACTCCTACCGCGACCTGCCCGTGCGCTTAGCAGAGTTTGGCACCGTCTACCGTTGGGAGCAATCAGGCGAGCTAAATGGCATGACTCGTGTTCGCGGCTTCACTCAAGACGACGCCCATATCTTCTGCACTGAGGATCAGTTAGGCAATGAGGTCAAAGGCTGCCTAGACCTAGTAAAGCTAGTCTTTAACACTTTAGGTATAGGCGAGTACCGGGTGCGCATCGGTCTGCGCGATCCCGACTCCACTAAGTATGTGGGTAATGCCGAGCAGTGGGATAAAGCGGAGGGCGCTATTCGCGAAGCTGCTAAGACCCTAGGTGTAGACTTTATTGAAGAACCCGGAGAGGCTGCTTTTTATGGGCCAAAAATTGACTTCGTAGTCAAAGACGTGATCGGCCGCGAGTGGCAACTTGGCACAGTACAAGTAGACTACAATTTACCCGAACGCTTCGATCTGAGCTACACTGGAGCAGATAATGAAAAGCACCGCCCAATCATGATCCACAGGGCACCCTTCGGCTCAATGGAGCGTTTTTGTGGCTTACTCATTGAGCACTTCGCTGGTAACTTCCCTACTTGGCTCGCACCCGAGCAGGTACGAATTCTTCCCATGAATGATGAGCTCGTAGCGCAAGCACGAGAAATCGAAAAGCAACTTAAAGCCGCCAAAATTCGAGTCACCGTGGACTGCGTGGCTGATAAGTTAGGCGCTAAAATTCGTAAGTGCCACATTGACAAAGTACCTCATTTTCTGGTACTTGGACGCCAAGAAGCCGAACAAGGACTAGTAAAAGTTAATTCACGGACAAATCCTTCACTAGAAGGCCTTAAATCAACAGCCGAATTTATCAGTGAACTCTTGCAAGATATCGCAGCAAAAACACTGCCGAGTCCAAAATCTGAAGAGTCTGTAAAAGGGAGTTGATCTTTAATCGGATAACAACAAATTATTAACTTTAGGGAATCTAAAGTAGAGCATGAGTAATCCAAATTTTGACCATTCCGAAGGCGACTGGGAAGAGTTTTCGAGCGAACCCTCATGGGGAGAATCTCAGTGGCGAAGTTATCTACAAGGATCAGATAAAGATACGGAACGCTTTTTGTCTGTCTACAATAGTGTGAAGAATAAGCCGAACCACTTAGATGAAGTGGCAACTTTGATGGGTTGGGATGTAGAGGACATCTCCTTGACAGATGAGTTTACTTTCATCGAAGAAGACGAAGAACGCCCCAGCAGTGAAAACAACTCTGCCCCATACACTCTTCACCGACATCCAGTCTTCGTATTCACTCGAGCACTCTACCGCTATTTGCACCAAAGTTGGGAGCACTACATGCTACACAGTGAACGTAGCTTAACTCCCAAAATTAGCTGGGATTATTCCAATAGCCTACACCAAGGTGAGATGAACGTATTACTATCTATACAAGCACTAGATCTTGGTGATTACGGTCTATCTATCTGCCACCTCAAGAATAGTTTGAGTGCGCTTAACCAGACTTTATCTCTTCTTGACCAACTCGACCACCCCAGCTCAACTTTCCTTAATGGCTTTCGCAAAGAAGCACAGATTCGGATCTATGACCTGCGTGAACTGTGGATCAGAGTCATGGGCGACTGCCGGCACGAGTGCCAACGCCGCCTAGATGATCAGGAATAAGGTCGAAATTCTCTGCATTAGATGAGATCTATACGTAGCTTTATCTTTCGGCTGACCCATGCCACTCCTGAGCGAAAAGCCAGCAGGGCCCATCTAAGACGGGCAAAAACTGGAGACACAGATGCTTACCTTTCGCTGAGCGCGAAATATCTAAACCTATCACTAGTTTATTTCGGCAACTGTCTACACGAACCATCCGATAATCGGCTTGAACGAGTCGAACGAATTTTTGTAGCGCTCAGGCAGAACCTTGCCTATGCCAAGCGGCTGTCCGATTTTGAATTCATGCTCGCTAGCGCACTTTTAGAAAACACCCCAAAAAACGGAAGTATTACCTCTTCGCATGCGCTTGTGACTAAACTACGCCTGCTAGCCCCTAAGAATCGCTTCGCCTTCTTTGCATATGAATTTGAAAATTGGCCCCTGCGCTGGGTTGCGCTTCTGATGCGAATTCGGCCCCGCTTACTACATCGTCTTCTTTCCGAAGCTCGCTGTGAACTCTGCGGAGTAAGCTGGGAATCCCTTGACGAGGGAGAACGTGCCTGTCTGGAGAGGATCAGCTTTTCAATGGACCGTTCGCCTAATCTACGTAGTAACAAAGATCTCAGCCGCAGGGTATCCAGCTTCCCACGAGTTAATAAAATTAAAGCACTCTGGCTGGAATTACGTCCAGAACTTGTTGAAGTGCGCCACCGTTATTTACCAAGCCAAAAAGAAAGAGAGCATTTACTTAGCAGTATTTTAAAAGGCGTACAATCTTCGCCCATGAACCGGATTCCTATCATGGATCGAGTAGTAAACACCCTTCAATTCGCTCGCCACGAAAAGATAAAGGTATCTTAATTTAGCCTCTTCCTATGCTTCGTTCCCATATTCATAATCTCCTTTTACTGACCGGTGTCCTATCGGCATTAAATGGTGAGCTCATCAATGGTCCTATGATTGCACATTTGGAAATGCGCGAAGCTAAAATATGGGTACAAGCTAAGTCACCTTCGATCATTCGTGTAGCTTATTCGAGCGAGGAAAATGCTACACCGCTTACTTGGAGCGAACCCATTGAAACAGATGCAGAAAAAAGCCACACCGCAGTGGTGACTTTAGACAGAATAGAACCCGGCCAAAGCTACAGCTATCGCGTAGAAATTAATGGTGAAATAGTAAGTGCTCCGGCTACCTTCAAATCACCATCGAATTATTACGATCGTGCACCAGCACCTGATTTCAAAATAGCTGTAGGTGGAGCTCACTACATGCTAGAAGATGGTTATGAGCCCCCTTATCGTATACTCGGTGGTGGCTATGATATATTTACATCTATTACTCAAGCCGAGCCAGCCCTCATGATTTGGGCGGGAAATACCGCCCACCTGCGATCCAGCGATTGGGGATCAAAGAGTGGTTATGAAAAACGCTTTACCAAGGCACGCTCCAGCTCTCAACTACAACCGCTACTTCGCAGCGTTCCTCACTATGCCATATGGAGCGACCACGACTACGGCGCCCCAAACGGGGGGCATAAGAACTCTTTTCGAGGAGTCGCAGAAGCGAACTTCAAAACTTTCTGGCCCCGCCCAGTTGAGGTTGACCAACTCGAGGGCGTGGCCACCCAATTCCGCTATGCGGATGTGGACTTCTTCATGCTCGATGTGCGTAGCTATCGTAATGATAAGCCCGAGAGTTCCAAACGCGTGCAAATACTCGGTCAGGATCAAATCCAATGGCTACGCCAAGCGCTCATCCAAAGTACAGCCACCTTTAAAGTGATAATTGCGGGGGCTCCCATACTAAACCCTGCGGACTCTCCCAGTAACCTGAGTTACGCAGAGAGCGAACATACTGAATTCTTGCAGATGCTACGTGATGAACGCATCTCTGGTCTGTTCTTTTTAAGCGGTGGTAAAAAATACGGCGAATTAACAAGATTAGTTCATGCTAATAGTTACAATCTATACGACCTCACTGTTGGGCCCTTAACTGCTACCCCTACTGATAATCAGGAGGAGCTTAATTACTTCAGACAACCAAGTACTAGTGCGTTCGAACGGCACTTCGCCCTGATCGAATTCTCTGGCGAGGAACAGGCACGGTCCTTAACTATTCGTGTGATGAGTTTGGAAGGTAAAGAACTTTGGACTCGCAGGATTCCAGCAAGCTCACTCCAAACATTAGATTAACAATAGGGGCTAGTTGCCGGCTTTACTAGTAATAGCACTCATGGATTTTAATTTTATCCCCTAGTGTTGGTAGATACCCTCATTCCCTTTCTTGCCCGGCAAGACAAATCAAATTAAGTGATCTGTAATCTATGAGAATACACCGTAATTTAGCATACGCGGCAGGAGAAATAATTAGTGCGGTATTTGGCGAAAAAAAAGTACTCGACCGCGTTTTATCCACAAGCTTTCGTGCAAATCCAAAATGGGGTAAGCGCGACCGCGCATTCATAGCTGAAACAGTTTTTGAGGTTGTCCGTTGGCGGCGTGCTCTAGGGTTCCTAGCCCAATGCGAAAAGATAGAAGCGCTTTGTGCTGCCCAGTGGATACGCATGGGCTTTGAGATTCCAAAATGGTGGGTACATGATGGCGCTAATGGGGATACGATTCGCAGTCTAGAGTCAGATCTAGAAGAACAACCACGGGCAATTCGTGCTTCGATTCCAGATTGGATCGATACACTAGGCCAAGAAGAACTCGGCGATAAATGGACTGACGAACTAAGTGCACTCAACCAAAGAGCAGAGGTATACCTTCGGGTTAATACCCTTAAGACCAGTCGCCCCGAAGCAATCCTCTGGCTGAAAAAGTATGGTGTAATAGCGAACGAAGTCCCCGAATTGCCAGACGCACTCGTCCTATTAAACGGACAAAAGCTACCAAAGTCATTGCGCGAGGATGGACGTGTAGAGATTCAAGATGCTGGCTCACAAATGATCGCTCCTCTGCTCGAAGCCCAACCTGGGGAAACTGTTATAGATGCCTGCGCTGGAGCGGGGGGCAAGGCACTCCACCTTGCAGCGCTCATGCAAAATAAGGGGCAGATCATCGCGATGGATATCGCGCCCAAAAAACTACTTGAGCTTGATCGACGATCCAAAAGATCGCACCCCTACCCTTGTATTAAAACGCATATCATAGATGCAAAAACCGTTGTGAATTATAAGGAGGCTGCGGACCGAATCCTCATAGATGCGCCCTGCTCTGGGATGGGCACATTAAAACGCCAGCCCGATCTGAAGTGGCGACTTGTACCAGATTCTATAAAAAGCGCGCGCGCTATTCAGTACGAATGCTTGGATTCTTACTCAGAAATGCTCAAGTCTGATGGCTGCCTTGTATACGCGACTTGCTCTGTCTTACCCTCTGAAAACCGCGGTAACATCGACCGAATACTCCAGCAGGGTAGATTCGAATTATGTCAGGAATGTACTCTATCACCTGCAAAAACTGGGTATGATGGATTTTATGCAGCTGTACTGATGAAAAAATAGATATGGGCACTTATACCCTAAGTCCCAGAGCATCCGTCATAATAGAAAAGAGCTCGCAGTTTTCAATGAAGGCAGGCAATGATTCGCTGCCAGGACCAAATGCAAAAAGTTCGACACACTCGGAAGTATGACCTGTTGAGCTCCATCCGACAGCAGTCTGTTTATTTACTTGCTGACCAAACGCACTATTTAAAGCACCACTGAGATATTCTACTTCAGCATCCAAAGCGGCCTGAACAATACTCGCCTGTGCTAGAGTCGATTCGATACCTAAGGCTTCTTTAACAGGCGCAGCACTGAACTGGCCGTTCTTACGATAGTGCTCTTCGATCCATTCAAAACTATGCTTCAAGTAGTTAATACGATCGAGGGCGGGGCCACTATCTAAATAAGCCTCACCTGCTCCATCTAGCTGGCAACCTCCAGTCCCATGATCAGTAGTAATAATTAGCATGGTATCCGGGTTTTGCTCGATGTATTCGAGCGCGATAGGAATACAATCATCAAACTCAAGAAACTCATGTAGTATGGCGCCTGGGTCGTTTGCATGGCCTGCATGATCTACTCGCCCACCCTCAACCTGTAAAACAAAGCCATCTTTTGATCCGCCCAGTCGGGAGAGCGCCGCGCGGAACATTTCAGGCAACCCGGGTATATTCTTATGCAAAGGATCATTCTTCCGATCTATTGCGTAAGGGATATGGCTATCTGAAAAAAGACCCAGCGTACGCGTACGCCCATTTACAGCAGCTAGCGCACTAGCGTCGGTGACCACTTCGTAGCCCTTAGCTTTAAAAAGTGAAGAGTAATCAGTCACGCTCCCGTCTTTTTGCACCTGCTTAAAGTGACGAGCACCGCCGCCGAGGAGAACATCAATTTCACGTTCCAAATATTGCCTAGCTATAGCGTCCTCCATATCCCTGTGTGATACGTTAGCTGAAAACCCCGCAGGTGTAGCATGAGTGATGCGGCAAGTCGTTACTAGGCCCGTAGCCTTCCCTGCCTCTTTCGCGTAAGAAAATAGTGGCTTCAGATCCTGGCCCGAAGAATCTGTATTTATTCGCCCGTTATTCACCCGATCTCCGCTACCCCACGCACTAGCGGCTGCGGCAGAATCGGTGACTGGGGAGTTTGCCGAAGCTGTGTCTTGAAAACCTCGGCGCACCCCTTGGCGCTCAAAAAGTTTAATCCAGTTAAGAGAAGCATCCTCATTGCGTAGCTTCCAATGATGGCCAAGACCTAATGTTCCATTACAGAGACCATCGACCATCAGAAATATGAGGTTCTTTGCCCGCCCTGAGTTAAGCTTGCTTTCTTCTACTAAAGCTGCCCCCACTTGCGCGCTAGGCAGTATCGTAGTCGCACCCGCCAATCCAGATAGTTTAAGAAACTGGCGACGAGAAGAGGGAGTCGATGTATCCATATTCAGAACAATAGCTAACTGTCGGCTAGTCACAAATACTAATTGTGAAAGAATATAGAAAAATAACAGCGCAACATCTGCTAGGATTAGCTCGTTATTGATACAATACTAAGCTTGCATCAATGGATGCTTTAATAGGCTCAGAAGCCTGTCACAAGTAAACAATTTTTAGACAAACTGGCCTTACTTAATCGTTATTTTTAGATAATTGCTTAATTAAATAATCAACACCACGCTTCAAACTGACGTCTTGTTCCATCATGTTTTCTACTTGCTTACAGGCATGTATCACCGTGCCGTGATCACGGCCGCCAAAAGCGTCCCCAATAGATTTTAAAGGATCACCAGTAAGTGTCCGAGAAATGTACATAGCTACCTGACGAGGGACAACAATCCCGCTAGTGCGGCGGCGACCTATTAATTCGCTGAAGCGAATCTTGTAGTAGTCGGAAACTTTATGCTGAATCTGATCAACCGTCACTTTTCGAACAGCTTCCTCGTGTAGTAAATCACTGAGCAGACGCTCCACCGCATTTAGATCTAGTTTACGATCCACGAGATTGTTGTAGCCAGCGATACGGGTCAAAGCTCCCTCCATCCTACGAACATTACGAGAAACACGTTCTGCCAGGAAGTTCATTACTTCCTCGTCCATGTCTATTTTCATAGCTGCTGCTTTATTCTTGAGAATAGCCACGCGTGTTTCTAGATCAGGGGCCTGTATATCGGTCACTAAACCCCACTGGAATCTAGATACTAGGCGATTCTCCAGTCGCTCTATCTCATTTGCAGGCCGATCACTTGCTAAAAATATTTGCCGTCCAGACTCAAATAGATCGTTAAAGGTATGGAAAAATTCTTCCTGAGTACTTTCTTTTCCAGCAAGGAAATGAATATCGTCTACTAATAACGCGTCCACATTGCGGTAGTACTGCCGAAACTTGGTTAACTTGTTTTCACGGATGGCATGAATAAACTCGTTTGTGAACTTCTCCGTTGAGATGTATGCAATGCGAGCCTTCGGATTATTAACCAGCATCTGATGCGCTACTGCATGCATGAGGTGGGTCTTGCCTAAACCTGTCTCTCCAAAAACAAAGAGTGGATTGTAAGCACGTCCTGGTGCATTTGCTACAGCGATTGAAGCAGCGTGAGCGAGCTGACAACCTGAGCCTACTACAAAATTATCGAATGTATTAGTCGGATTAATTAAGCTACGACGCTTAGTAGAGGATTGCTGTGTAGAACGTTCTGGGATCTGGCTAGTTCTCACATGGTCCCTTGCAGAAAAACTTGAGTCTACGAGCTCTACCTCATTTGATGTTGCCACTTCAATAGTGACTTCCATTGCAGAGCCCGCGAAGCTGCAAACTTGTTTGTGGATGATATCGAGATAATTATTCTCGATCCAAATTGCGTTAAATTCACTTTTAGCCGTCAAGACCATCTTGGTATCTGTTTCCACAGAACAAGACAATTCACTAAACCACATATCAAAGACATCCTCTGGAAAAAGGTTCTTCAGTTCGTTGTAGGCGCTCCTCCATAGGGAGCCTGAAGTATGTGTTGATGGCATGAAAGAAAAAAAGTTTAGGGAGTAATGATTCATTAAATGTGTCCTGCAATACATTTTAGTACTGGAGAGCAAAAATAACTAAAATTTAGAAAAAATAAGCAATTTATGTGCGAGATGGGGCTTTGCCGCGCAATTAATAAAGTGATGATTTTTTAAGTGTTTGTTTATAAGTAGTTTGAAATTTATTTAAGTTAAAATTACTCAAATAGAAAATATGTAAGTCGTTGAAAAACAGAGATAAATGTATTACTAAGGAAATTAAGAATATGAGAATTCGTAACCAAGCACACTTGGCAAGACGAAGTTCTACACAAGTTATTCACACCAAGAGGAAGAATAACTTTTTGGAATTTCCCAATATTACTATCACAGCTTTGTTAGTCCCTGAAAAGATGGTGTTTATGAAATTAAGGGAGAATTAAAACTGCCCATAACACATCGAAAAATAATTGCGCACTGGAGAATTCTATAAAAAATTAAAATCTTATTCATCGCTCTTGGATTTTCTCATGTGCGCGATTAATCGATCGTTAAATTCTGCCGCTGAATCATGCCCGATTTTCTTCAGAGCCTGAGACATTGCAGCTACTTCAGTCAACCGCGCCATATCACGACCTGGGCGTACGGGAATCTGCATCGTAGGTATGTTCAGACCGAGTATTTCTATATATTGCTCTTCTAAGCCAGTACGTTCCTCGTGCATACCAGGTGCCCAGACAACAAATTTTATAACAAGGTCGATACGCTTTTCGTAACGCACCGAACGAACACCAAAAAGTTCTGCTATGTTGATAATACCCAGACCACGACATTCCATAAAACCTCTACTTAGATCCGAGGAAGTCGCGAGAAGCTCGCGCTCGCTTGCACGTTTTATGTAGATAAGATCATCCGCTACAAGACTGTGACCGCGCTCGATTAGGGCGAGTGCGCATTCACTCTTACCTACCCCACTCTCGCCGCAAATTAAAGTCCCTATTCCACGCACATCAAGTAAAGTCCCATGTAACTGGGTACGAGGAGCGAATTTATCTTCCAGTAGTAGAGTGGCTTCCGTTGTGAAAGTCTTCGTTTTAAGCGGCGACCGAATAATCGGAGTCTTGTATTGATTTGCTAGCTTACAAAGTTCCTTCGAAGGAGCAAGGTTTCTAGATACCACCACACAAGGCACCTTGCGCTTGAGAATCTCGGTCATAATTGCGAGCTGCTTCGCCTTTGATTGCTCTCTAATAAAGGCCATTTCACCAGCTCCAAGTAACTGAATTCGTTTTGCAGCGAATGCTTTAAAAAAACCAACCATAGCCAGCGCAGGGCGATTCAAACTGCGCTCACGAATCATATTATCCAGGCCCGCCTCCCCCGCCACTAATTCCATTTTTAAAGGCTCCTTAAAGGAGTCATAAAAGTCTCTCACCGAGACGGCCTCGACAAATTTAGTGTTATTGCGCTGCATTAAGGACATTTTGATCCCCCTTGTTTACATATTAAAATCCTGGCCGAGATAGATCTCTCGGCTCTTTGGATCGTTAATCAAGAATTCGCTACTTCCCTCGCTGAGAATAGAACCCTCATGAAGTAAGTAGGCACGGTCGACAATGGCTAGAGTCTCACGCACATTGTGGTCAGTAATTAAAACGCCAATGCCACGCTCCTTGAGCTGAATAATAATTTTCTGTACTTCGCTTACACTTATTGGATCTACCCCGCTAAAGGGCTCGTCCATTAGCAAGAACTTTGGATTAGTTACCAGTGCACGGGAAATTTCCAAACGGCGCCGCTCACCGCCACTGAGAGTGTAAGCTTTCTGTTTAGCTAGGTGACTTAAACTGAGCTCTTCTAGGTGCTCTACAATACAAGACTCACGCTCTGATTTTGTATAGGGCATCGTTTCGGCAATCGCACGGATATTTTGCTCCACCGTCATTTTTCGAAAAATTGAGGCTTCTTGTGGTAGGTATCCAATGCCACAGCGCGCACGGCGATACATTGGTAGGTCTGTTAATTCGTAATCATTTAAGAAGACCTGCCCACCAGTGCTCGGAACCAAGCCGATGACCATATAAAAAGTAGTAGTTTTTCCAGCACCGTTAGGTCCAAGTAAGCCTACAATTTCACCCGCACTAAGATTAATATCAACGCCGTTAACTACGCGGTTTTTCCCGTATTCCTTTACAAGGCCACGAGTTTCAATCTTGGGAGTGATTGCAGTATCATCCATATTCACAAAGCACTAAAGCATGCTCATAGCACACCGCAATACAATCCTTCAAATCACAATTTAGTATGCGATCAACTTGCTACTTAGACTGCAAAGAATTAGGAATACTTCCCGAAGTATCGACCAGTTCGCCCAGTAATTGGCTCAAAAAGAGCCTGCGATCTGCGCAAGCTTCTCTAGTTGATCAATATAGCTCCTTGTATCCTCGGAGCGATTATTCTCTGAGGCTAGGTGAATTTCTTCCACTATAACTGCTATTTGCTTTGCTAGATCCTGTTCTTCAGCCTCAGAATTTTCCACAAAATAGGCGACTGCCTTCTCCAAAGAGTAAGTACTCATATGGATTTCGTGTAATGCTCCAGCGTTAAGTTCCTCCTTACCGACTATGAAATCAACTTCTTTGGCAAAGACTGCAGTCGCTTCTTCTAGAGAATAGATATCCTCCAGCTTAAGGTGCTGAATCGGCTTCTCATTGTGATCGTGAGCAGAGTGCTCATCTATATGGTCGCTGTGTTGATCGGAACACGCACTTAGCATACAGCTAATAGCGATTAAATAAGCACTAGATACAGTATGTTTTATAGTCATAAATGTTAAGTATTAAAAACAGTAAATAGATTCATTTCTAATTTTATTTCTGACAAGTCTTTTTGACTGGGATAAGTCAAACTAATATCGGTAGTGGTCCGACTTGTAGGGGCCCTTAGCACTGACTCCGATATAATCAGCCTGTGTTTCACTGAGCACGGTCAACTTGCACCCTATCTTATCTAAATGTAAACGAGCAACTTCTTCATCTATATGCTTAGGAAGAATATATACCCCTGGGGTGTATTTCTCGAGATGCTTCCATAACTCAATTTGAGCGAGCGCTTGATTAGTAAAGCTGTTCGACATCACAAAGGAAGGGTGACCCGTAGCGCAGCCGAGATTTACCAATCGCCCCTTAGCAAGAAGATAGACGCTATGCCCGTCTGGGAAAGTGTACTTATCGACGGCTCCCTCTTCGTCTGGCTTGATTGATTCTACGTCCACTCCAGGCATATCATCAAGATCATCGACGCCGATTTCGTTATCAAAGTGCCCAATGTTACATACGATTGCTTGGTCCTTCATCTTCGACATATGATCCGCGGTGATGATACCGAAGTTTCCGGTAGTCGTAACATAAATGTCTCCCCAACCCAGTGTATCTTCTACAGTTAAAACACGGTGGCCCTCCATGGCTGCTTGTAATGCACATATTGGGTCTACTTCCGTCACGACTACTTGTGCGCCCATTCCCTTGAGCGCCGCCGCACAACCTTTGCCTACGTCGCCATAGCCACAGACCACACCGACCTTACCAGAGATCATAACATCAGTAGCACGTTTAATCCCATCGAGCAGCGACTCGCGGCAACCGTATAGATTATCAAATTTAGCTTTAGTAACCGAATCATTAACGTTAATAGCGGGAACTAGCAACTTGCCCGCTTTATGCATTTCATAAAGGCGATGAACACCAGTAGTGGTCTCTTCAGAAACACCCTTCCATTCTTTGAGTACATCGTGCCAATGATTTGGCTTAGCACTATGAATCTTCTTTAGGAGGCGCTTAATAACATCTTCTTCTAAACTACCAGATTCAGATTCGACCCAGTCACTACCATCTTCGAGTTCATAGCCCTTGTGGATGAGCAGTGTGGCATCTCCACCGTCGTCAACAATGAGTTGAGGCCCAGAACCATCAGGCCATGTAAGTGCTTGCTCGGTACACCACCAGTATTCTTCGAGGGTCTCGCCCTTCCAAGCGAAAACGGGTACGTCTAAATTCTTGGCAACATAGGCAGCCGCGTGGTCCTGCGTTGAGAATATATTACAAGAACACCAGCGTAAATCGGCCCCAAGAGCTTGCAACGTCTCAATAAGAACCGCCGTCTGAATAGTCATGTGCAGAGAACCCATGATACGGACGCCCTTCAGCGGCTGTTCTGGGGCATACTTCTCACGTGTAGCCATCAGGCCAGGCATCTCGAATTGCGCAATTTCAACTTCCTTGCGCCCGAAGTCCGCAAGATTAATATCCTTCACCTTATAATCAGTGCCGGTCTTTGTTAGTGTGTCTGTGCTCATATATAATTCTAATTTGTTCTTAATATAGTTTTAACCACCCGCTTAGAGTGCTGCCTTTAATTCCTCGGCTTTAGTGGTCGATTCCCATGGAAGATTTTCTTTTGCGAAATGCCCATAGTTTGTACTCTCGCGGTAAATTGGGCGAAGTAAGTCGAGTTGACTAACAATATCCGCCGGCTTAAAACTAAATACCTTCTGCGCAGCTTCAGCTATCTTAGTATCCTCAACTGTACTAGTACCAAAAGTATCCACATGAATACTGGTGGGATGAGGATGCCCAATCGCATACGCCACTTCTAACTCACATGCCTCAGCTAAACCAGCTGCTACAATGTTCTTAGCTACCCAGCGAGTAAAATAAGCCGCCGATCGGTCCACCTTAGAGGGATCTTTACCAGAGAATGCGCCACCCCCGTGACGTGCCCAGCCGCCGTAAGTGTCTACAATAATCTTTCGCCCAGTCAAACCAGCGTCGCCTTGCGGGCCACCGATCACGAAGCTGCCAGTAGGATTAATCAAATACTCCGTATCGTCATTAAGTAATTCCTCGGGTAGCACTTTACGAATCACCTCATCGATACAAAACTCTTTAATTTTAGCGTGTTTCACATCCGGTGTATGCTGAGTAGAAATTACCACATTTTTAATTCCCACAGGCTGACCATCGATGTATTCTAAAGCTACTTGGCTTTTTACATCAGGACGCAGCCAAGGAATACCTATTTCTTTTCGTTGATGGGCCATTTCTCTAAGCAGACGATGTGCATACATAACTGGAGCTGGCATCAACTCAGCTGTCTGCTGACAAGCATATCCAAACATGATACCTTGGTCTCCTGCGCCCTGCTCGTCGCTACCCTTTCCATCTGCCCCAGCAGCATCGACTCCTTGGGCGATGTCAGTAGACTGAGCAGTGAGAATATTGGAAATAAAAACCTTATCTGCATGAAATACATCGTCCTCGTTCACGTAGCCAATATCCCGAATCGCTTCACGGACGACCGACTCATAATTAAGATCTGCATTCGTAGTGATTTCACCTGCCAAGAAAACACAGTTACTCTTAACTAGTGTCTCGCAAGCTACGCGGCTTAAGGGATCCTGTTCCAAGCAGGCGTCTAGAATACTATCAGAAATGTAGTCAGCTACTTTATCGGGATGACCCTCCCCTACTGATTCGGATGAAAAAATTAAATCTTGCCTCATGCTGGAGTAACCAATTCGACATGTGAGATATTGCAAGAATTTATACCGACATATCGGTAGATAATAATCTAGCGTATTCTAAACTTCCGAACCGTGCTCGCCTACAGTCCAATTTTCAAGCACAGGATCCTCCGCCAAGTCGCCACTTGTTATTTCAGTAGCTTGTACCCAGTTCAGCAGTTCTTCCAGACTCCGATGCGCTTCAAGGGGATGCCTTAGCGCTGCGTTCCCATGGATTGTATACTCATTCTGGCGACCCACTTTCGTCCGCTTTAGATAGCCACCCTTTTCTAAATCAGCCACAATGCTCTGCACCGCACGCTCGGTAATTCCGACTGCAGAGGCCACTCGGCGTAGAGGATCTTTAGGATGCGACTTTAAGTAAAACAGAACATGCGCGTGGTTAGAAAAAAATGTCCAACGAGCTTTTTCATTATTCATGTAACTAAGATAAACACGATAAAGCACGCGTAAAGCACGAATTATATTTCGCTTGTAGGAATAGCCTTGATAAACGAAAGGACTTTAAAAATTATTTCTGAACATACGAAACACCGCTTGACATGCCTAATACGAATTCTAGTGTCCATTTTTCCCAAATTTGGGGTAGTAGCTCAGTTGGTTAGAGCGCCTGCCTGTCACGCAGGAGGCCGCGGGTTCGAGTCCCGTCTATCCCGCCATTTAGCTGCGATTTTCTTCGGAAGATCGCAGTTTTTTTGAGCTTAAGAAAATTAAAGGATCATACCTGCGGCAACCGTTTCGTTAGTCTGTTCGTCAATCAGAATAAAACTACCACATATACGATTATTTTTATAGCTATCTGCGATCAGCGGCGCTGAAGTACGCAGCGAAATTCGACCGATATCATTATGATTAAATGTTAAATCATCTTCAATCTTACGAAGAGTGTTAATGTTAATCTTATAACGTACATCAGTAATTATTGCTTTCACTTCCTTCGTAGTATGGCGAAGCACATATTTGCCTCTACCGGCCAGTTTCTTGTCCGAAGAAAACCAACACATCATAGCCTCAACATCCTGACGTGCCAGCGGTGGATTATTTGGCTTCACCAACATGTCGCCACGGGATATATCGATCTCATCACTCAGGGTAATAGCAACTGACATCGGAGCGAAGGCCTCTTTTATTTCGCCGTCCATTGTATGAATGGCTTTTATAGTTGATTCAAAGCCGGAGGGCATAACTTGTACCTTGTCACCAGGCTTAAAAACGCCGCCTGCGATTCGCCCAGCGAAGCCACGAAAGTCATGCCACTTATCCGAGTGCGGCCTTATTACCCACTGCACGGGAAGACGAGCTTCGACATGGTTTTCGTCCGCACCTATATAGACTGTCTCTAAGTGATAAAGTAAGGCAGGTCCCTGATACCAAGGCATGTTTACAGACTTATCTACAATATTGTCCCCAAGCAGTGCGCTCACCGGTATGAAAGTAATATCTACTATATTATCCAAGCGCGAAGCAAACTTCTTAAAGTCATCAACGATCTTGTTATAGCTATCCTGACTCCACTGCGCTAAATCCATCTTATTGACACAGACCACTACATGTTGAATGCGTAGCAAATTAGCGATGAACGCGTGGCGGCATGTCTGCTCAATAACTCCTTTACGCGCATCGACCAGTAGTATGGCAAGGTTCGCGGTCGAAGCACCAGTCACCATATTACGGGTATATTGTATATGCCCTGGAGTGTCAGCTATGATAAATTTACGCTTTGGTGTGGCAAAGTAGCGATAGGCAACGTCTATAGTGATACCCTGCTCGCGTTCAGCGCGTAGCCCATCGGTAAGGAGTGCGAGATTTACGTTCTCGTCTCCGCGTGATTTAGAGCTCTTCTCTATGGCATTTAATTGGTCCTCAAAAATGGCCTTACAATCATAGAAGAGACGACCGATTAGTGTACTTTTTCCGTCGTCTACAGAACCTGCTGTAGTAAAACGCAAGAGATCCATGTCTAGGTAGCCTGCTGTTGATTTTAAATCGCTCATTATTCTTAAAATTTTTCAATAACACATACAGGCTCAAAAATATCCTTCTTTTTTGCGGTCTTCCATAGCAGTTTCAGAGCGCTTGTCATCAGCGCGTGTACCGCGTTCGGTCTGACGTGCTGCGGCAACCTCTTCGATTATATCATCAAGTGAAGCGGCCGATGATAGTGCGGCTCCGGTGCAAGTGGCATCACCGATAGTGCGGAAGCGAACGGACATCTTCTTCACACTTTCCTGCTCTTCAGGAAGTAAGTCCATAAAGTCCATCACTCCCATGACTACACCATTACGTATAAAACAGTCCCGCTCGTGAGAGAAATAAAGGTTAGGTAGCTCGATATTTTCTAGCTTGATGTATTGCCAAATATCCATCTCCGTCCAATTACTTAAAGGAAAGACGCGAAAGTGCTCCCCGTGCTGCTTGCGAGCATTAAATATATTCCAAAGCTCGGGTCGCTGGTTCTTTGGGTCCCATTGGCCGAAGGCATCACGATGAGAAAAGAAACGTTCCTTTGCTCGGGCTTTTTCCTCGTCTCGGCGACCCCCTCCTAGGGCAGCATCATACTGACCTTCCTCAAGACCTTCCAATAAGGCAAAAGTTTGCAGGCTATTACGACTAGCATAGGGGCCAGTTTCTTCAGTCACTTTTCCCTCGTCGATTGCTTTTTGTACGGAAGCGACCCGTAGTTCGGCCCCAATTTCTTCAACAAAACGATCGCGGTATTCCATCGTTTCAGGAAAATTGTGCCCGGTATCCACATGCATGAGCGGAAATGGCAGTTTTGCTGGCCAGAATGCTTTTTTTGCTAGGTAAGCCATTACGATCGAGTCTTTGCCACCTGAAAAAAGAAGGACTGGGTTTTCAAATTGCGCTGCACTCTCACGCAGTATGTAAATCGCTTCAGATTCGAGCTGTTTTAAATGAGTGATAGTATAATCTTGGATCATGATATCAAAATTTTGAAAAAACTACAGATTCGGTAATGAAATAATCGGGCTTACTTTTTCTAATAATTCTCGAAGTGAATCGTCTTCACTTTGATTATCGGTTTTAACAGTCCAGCCGCGGTCTGCTATTTCGGGCGCTTCAAAAGAAGAGTCCTTTCCTGTGAAGTCTTGTACTCCTCCGGCAGCGGCTTTGGCGTAAAGGCCTTTTATGTCGCGCTGCGCGCAAGTCTCAAAGGAAGCTTCCACATAAATAGGTGTAATATTACCCTCTCCTATGATCTCAATAGCTGCGGCGCGCAGTCCACGCTTAGGAGTAATAAAAGAAGTAAAAACGATAATTCCCGCTTCAAGAAAGAGGCGTGCCACCTCTGCTACGCGGCGAATGTTTTCGCAACGATCAGCGTCTGCAAAGTCAAGGTCGCTATTTAAGCGACTTCGAATGTTATCACCGTCGAGGAGTTTAATTATATAACCCTTCTTTGTAAGTTCCCGCTCAAGCGCGTTCGCTAGAGTGCTCTTACCAGAGCCAGATAGCCCGTAAAGCCAGAAGACATGGCCGCGCTGCTTGAGCTGTGCTTCTTTGGCATCTCGCCCAAGCATGCGGCCCAACTCGGGGTGAATATTCTCAGACATAGACGTAAAACAACAAAAGCAAAATATTAATTAAGCCAATCTATTTCTAAATCGATTATTTTTCTGGGCGCATAGCCAGACGAACCACTTCTTTGTCGAAGTAATTCCTGTCCATGCCCGCGTTAACTACGACACCCTGCCCATTGATACCACTAGAGGCTGGACTTAGTAAGAAGACTGCTGTGTTCGCGACTTCTTGAGTACTTAGGTTTTGCTTACGAAACGTGAGCTTCTCTGCATAAAGGTAGCTCTCTAAATATCCAGGAATGCCAGCGGATGCGCTTGTCTTCAGTGGCCCAGCATTCACTGTATTAAAGCGAACATGGCTATCTGAGCCGAAGGATTTAGCTAAATTATAGGAAGATGCTTCCAGTGCAGCCTTAATTGGGGCCATATAACCATAATTCTCAGCGGTTACATCGGTGGATGAAATGCCGATGGAGACAACAGAAGCGTCGTCCTTTAATATGGCTTTAAAAGCATTGGCTACTTCCACGAGCGAAAAAGCAGAGATCGAAGTGGCTTGGAGAAAATCTTTACGGATAGTCTCGTGGAAGGGCTTAAAACCCTCCGAGTAATTAGCGAAAGCAATAGAATGAACTATGCCGTCGAGCTCGCCGTAATCTGCGCTCACTTGCTCAGCTAGACTTGTAATCTGCTCTGGAAACTCTACGTCACAGATGTATGCCTTACGCTCACCGAGTAATTTCTGCAGGCTCTCTAAGCGTGCTTGCGAACGCACGCTGTGGATTACTTCGGCGCCCTCTTCTTCTAGTGACTTAGCAATCGCCCAAGCCACACTCTTACGGTTGGCTAGGCCCATAATTAGGAAACGTTTATTACTTAAATCTAAAAAGCTCATTTTTGTTCCTCCACCATAGCCAGAGCGAATTCAATCGTCATCGCTGTTTTGCCACCTTTGAGTACTTTAGCCTTCATAAAGAAAAAGCGACTGACTGTCTCCTTCATTGTGACCTCTATGGTGATTTCGTCTCCAGGTCTGACCATTTGTTTGAAGCGGGCATCGCTTATTCGAGAAAGTACTGGCGTGACATCATGAAGCGACCGGCCGTCTTTTTCGATCTGCTTGGCTAGGTAGATAGCTCCGGTCTGAAAGCAAGCTTCGCAAAGCAAAACACCTGGCATGATTGGATTGCCCGGGTAGTGCCCCTCAAATTGTGGCTCCTCTGCCCGGATTGTTCTCTTGCAGGTAGCGCCGTCCTCACGAAGGTCGACAATTTCGTCGATAAAAAGAAAAGGAGGGCGGTGCGGAATTGTGCGTAGTATTTCTTCCATTTATATAAGTGAATTAGATTACAGAACAATTGCACGCTAGAAATCGGATCATTTAATAAAGTGTAGAACTGCCTAAGCGTTCGCATTGATGACCAACTCAGGCTTGTCAATATGAGGCTTTTTCGATTTGTTTGCGCCTATGAGTCGAAAAGTTACCCTCTTCACTGGCCAATGGGCCGACCTACCAATTGATCAACTCCTCCCCCTAGTCAAAAAAATGGGCTACGATGGTGTCGAGCTAGCATGCTGGGGCGACCATTTTGAAGTCGATCGCGCTCTAAGCGAAGACGATTACATTTCTAATCTTTGGAATAAACTCCAGAGTAATGGTTTAACTTGTTACGCTATTTCTAACCACTTAGTCGGCCAAGCAGTCTGCGACCCGATCGACGCGCGACACCAAGCAATTCTCTCCCCAAAGATATGGGGCGATGGCGACCCAGAGGGTGTACGCAAACGGGCGGCTGAAGAAATGAAAAATACAGCGCGCGCAGCACGTAAATTTTTAGATGCCCGACCGGACGACACCGTCATTCATCCAGTGGTAAACGGCTTTACCGGTTCATCTATCTGGCACGCGCTCTACGCCTTTCCGCCGACCTCTCAAGATTATTTGGATAATGGATACAAAGACTTTGCGGATCGTTGGATACCAATTTTAGATGTCTTCGAAGAAGTAGATGTTAATTTCGCACTAGAAGTGCATCCAACTGAAATCGCCTTTGATACGGCTTCGGCTCAGCGCGCCCTTTCGGCGGTTAATAACCATAAGCGATTCGGCTTTAATTATGACCCCAGTCACCTCGGTTACCAAGGTGTAGACTACGTTAAATTCTTACGTGAATTCTCGCAGCGAATTTACCACGTTCATATGAAGGATGTATGGTGGGGACACGGCGATGGCACTGTGGGTGTCTTTGGCGGACACACTGATTTCACGGATGCTCGCCGATACTGGGACTTCCGATCTGTGGGTCGCGGTGACATCAGATTCGAAGACATCATCGTAGCGCTCAACGACATCGCTTATACAGGGCCCCTCTCGATTGAGTGGGAAGACGGACGTATGGACCGCGTCCACGGCGGTACTGAAGCGGCTATGTACACTCGTCAAGTTGACTTTACCCCCAACTCACTTGCATTCGACGCTGCATTCGACAAAAAAAACCAGTAAAGGAACACTTAATTTTTTCATTTCACCTTAGAGATCACACTTTTCTGACTCCACGAATAATATGACAATCAAAAGAAAAATTCGTATGGGTATGGTCGGCGGCGGACACGGAGCCTTCATCGGAGGCGTGCACCGAATAGCAGCGGCTTTAGACCAGCAAATTGAGCTCGTTTGTGGCGCCTTCAGTTCCGACCCAGATCGCTCTAAGTCTTCGGGGCAAGACTTCTTCCTTCCCGAGGCCCGTTGCTATTGCGACTATGCGACCATGATGACTGAGGAAGCGAAGCTGCCAGAGGGCGAGCGGATGGACTTCGTTGCCATTGTTACTCCAAACCATCTGCACTTCCCAGCCGCCAAAGCCGCACTAGAAGCTGGCTTCCACGTGCTATCTGACAAGCCAGCCACCTTTAACTTAGCAGAAGCCAAGGCTCTAGCTGAGATGGTTCAAAATACAGGTCTCTTGTATGGACTCACCCATAATTATACAGGCTATCCTATGATCAAGCAGGCCCGAGAGATGGTGCACAGTGGCGAGTTTGGTAAAATTCGAAAAGTGGTAGTCGAGTATCCACAGGGTTGGCTAGCGACGCCGCTAGAACAAGAAGATCAAAAACAGGCAGCTTGGCGCACTGATCCAAAACGCTCGGGAGCTGCCGGATGCATCGGCGACATCGGCACTCACGCCGAGAATCTTGCAGAATATATTACAGGCTTAAAAATTAAAGAATTAGCCGCAGACCTGACCGCATTTGTCGATGGTCGACTGCTCGACGACGATGGTAATATACTCCTGCGCTTCGAAGGGGGCGCAAAGGGTATATTGCACGCCTCTCAGATTTCAGTGGGCGAGGAAAACTCGCTAAATATACGCCTATACGGGGAGACTGGCGGCATCGAATGGCATCAGATGGAACCTAACTCTTTGCGCGTACACCGCCTCGACCAACCCACCCAGATTTACCGTACAGGCAATGCTTACCTTGGCGAAAGCGCGACTGCTCACTGCCGAATTCCAGCTGGCCACCCGGAGGGATACCTCGAAGCTTTTGCTAATATCTATCGAAATTTTGCAGCAGATATTTCGGCTCGCTTATGCGGCGAATCTAAGCACAAAAATCTTCACGATTATCCTACGATTGAAGATGGCGTTCGCGGCATGGCATTTATCGAAGCTGCGGTCGCAAGTAGCCAAAACAATGCTGCATGGACGCCACTTGCATAGTAAAAGAAATACAGCGAATCGGAAATGGATCCTGTAATCACTCTACAGCTTTACTCTCTACGCGAGGAACTCGAAGCTGACTTCGAAGGTACACTGCGCCAAATCGCGGAAATCGGGTATTCTTGTGTTGAGCCAGCTGGCTACCATGGGCGCAAACCAAGCGAAGCAGTAAAGCTACTAGCAGAGCTAGGGATTAGCGCACCTACTGCGCATTGCTGCTTACCCATTGGAGATGCGACGCAAGAGGTAATTGAAACTGCGCTAGAACTTGGCCACCGCTATCTCATCACTGGATGCCCGCCGAACGGGCAAGATCATTACACTGGGGCCGACCAAGTAAAAGCAGCAGCCGAGCTCTACAGTATCGCGGCAGAGAATGCTGCAATGCACGGCTTGTGCGTTGGATATCATAATCATGACTGGGATCTGGCAGAATTTGACGGGCAAGCTGCCTATCGAACATTTTTAGACAATACACCTGAGAGTGTTCTTTGGGAAGCAGACCTGTTTTGGATCGCTCGTGCAGGGATCGATCCTGTCCAGTTTCTGCGTGAAATCGGAAATCGTGGTAGAGTTTTACACTTTAAGGACGGACATATCACCAACCGAGATATCGACCCTCCATTCTTACCTGCTGGCTCTGGAGATGTCGATTTACTCGCCTGTTCGAAAGTAGCTGAGTACGCTGAGTATATCGCCGTAGAGCTAGATGAGTATGAAGGTGATATGATCGGAGCAGTAAAGGAAAGCTACGATTATATAACCGAACATAAAATAGCCTACCCAAGGGCCTAAGATTCTAAGTGCGCTTTTAGCACTGAGAATTTACCCCTAAGCAAAATGAAAAAGCGAACCTTTCTAAGATTGTAATATGACCAATTCAGCTAAAGAAAAAATAAACGTCGGCATTATAGGATGCGGCAAAATATCCCAAGCTTACTTCGACAGCGGAAAAAAATTTTCCCTACTTAAAATCACTGCCTGTGCCGATCTAGACGAAAGTGTTGCCCAGTCCAAAGCGGCAGAAAATAACTGTAAGGCGCTGCGTATTAAAGAACTACTAAATGATCCTGATATTTCGCTTGTCATCAACTTGACTATACCATCGGCACACGCCGCGGTTAATCGTGATATTTTAGATGCAGGCAAACATCTGTACTGCGAAAAACCACTTACCGTCGACTTAGAAGATGCCCTTGAAGTCTTAGCACTTGCAGAATCTAAAAAGCTATTGGTCGGCTGCGCCCCAGACACTTTTTTTAGCGCAGGCCTGCAAACTAGTCGCGAGATTATCGACTCTGGAAGATTAGGACCGATCATAAGTGGTACGGCCTGTATGCTTAGCCCAGGTCCTGAATCGTGGCATCCGAATCCAGGGTTTTACTATCTCAAAGGCGGAGGCCCTGTCTTTGACATGGCTCCTTACTACCTCACAGCTTTAGTCAATTTTCTCGGACCTATAAAAAGTGTGAGCGCTATTACTTCAAAAAGTTTTTCAGAGCGAGTAGCGACTAGCAAAGAACGAGATGGAGAAAAGCTACCTGTTGAAGTAAATACTCACGCATCAGGTACACTACTCTTTCATAGTGGAGCGGTAATCACAGCTGTTTTCTCTTTTGATGTGGTCGCTGCCAGCCACAGTCCTATTGAGCTCTACGGAACTAAAGGCTCAATCAAAGTACCCGATCCAAATACATTTGGCGGTCCTGTTTGCAGCATCGTATCGGGAGAAGAGAATTGGGTAGAGCACCAATTAAATAGAGCCTATGCTGAGAATACACGCGGCATCGGAGTAGCCGATATGGGGCAAGCTATTTTAGAGAATCGCTCGCACCGCGCCAGTGGCGCACTCGCTTGCCATGTGCTAGAAGTCATGCATGCCTTCGATAAGTCCTCTGAGTCAGGCCATGCGATAGAGATCGAGAGTCAGCCTGAGCGCCCTGCTGCTCTCTCGGCGAATGGTCTAGATTAGCTACGACTCAATAATTTCCAAATTACTGGAGAGACAAAAGGCTTGGATGTCTAGGTAAGAAGGGCAATCTTGACAAGAGGAGCACACTCGTGAATCTCAAGATTATGCGATTTCTTTTGACCGCTCTTATTGCTTCTCTTTTGGCCGGCTGTACATCCACGCCCAAGCGTGTATTAAGCTCCGTTATAATTGAGGAAATAAAACCTCGGTATATACAGGCAGAAGAGTTCAGAAGAATTAGTGAATATTTAACGAACAAGGAACATACGGGCAAGCGTGTCATTTTACGCAGTCGCACTACAGAACGCTCTGGCTACTACTTCGTACTTATACTCGATGAAAAGGTAGGTAGATTGCCCAATGGTACGCAAATAATTGGTGAGTTTTACACGCCAAGCTCACTAGAGAAGCAAAGCTACACATTTGTACTGCCGGCTAGACGTCCAAAAACTAATGAAATTTTCATTGGTCTAACCGGAGAAGACTGGCCACAAAAAGACGAAGTTCCCTCTGCTTGGAAATTTACGATAAAAGACGCAAACGGGGCGCTTTTGGCAGAAAAAAAGAGCTATCTCTGGAGCCTCTAGTCGTGACACAAGACACGTTTGGAGCTTGGGAATCTTGGGAGGAAGCACCCGAGTTCACTCTGAATTCTTTTGTAGAGACTATTAATGGTGGGCAAGCTTTTCGCTGGAAACAAATAGCCAGCTTTTATGAAGGTAGGTGGGGCTCTAATGTAGTGCGACTTCGCTACAGCAATGGAGCGATTGAATATTCCTTACCGGTTGAAAGTGAGCCGATAGATTCCCTGAAAAACCTACGTAGCTACTTCGCTTGCAGTACAGACTTCAGCGCTCTGACTGACTCACTGCCATGGCGCAGCGACCCCATCCTGGCTACCGCGATCGAAAATTTCACTGGCTTGCGTATATTACGCCAACCATTTGCTGAGACACTGCTTTGTTTCCTCTGCAGCTCGACCAAACAAATTCCGCAGATAAAAGCCATCTGTGAGGCTCTAGCTCAGGACCTAGGTAATCCTCTAGGAGATGGGAGTTATGCATTGCCGAATTGGGATAGCATTGCTCGAGCAGGCGAGCAAAGACTACGGAGTGCTAAACTCGGCTACCGAGCCCGATATATTTACCAAACTGCATTATTTCTAGCTGAACGTCCAGGCTGGCTCGAAGAAACCGAAGCAGCTCCTACTATTGAGGCACGTACCCGCCTGATGGAGCTCCCAGGTGTCGGCAGAAAGATCGCTGACTGCACGCTTCTATTCGGTGCTGGTCGTCTAGAGGCCTTCCCTATTGATACTTGGGTGGAAAAAATACTCACCTGCGCGTATCAGCTAGAAGGTCTAAAACAGCCCCAACTCCAGGACTTTGCTCGTGTTCATTTCGGGGCAGCTGCGGGCTATGCCCAGCAATACTTATTCGCCGCTGCGCGAGCAGGTCATATCCCTTCTTAGAGTCCCTAGCTGAGGGTATGAGAGCAGCCACAGCGCTGGCCCATTTTAGCATAGACTTCGCGGCCTTGAGCCGAGTTTTCCAGTAGATCTTCATCGAAACGAATCGCACCTTTCTGAAAGATTGTCGTCACACAAGAGCCGCCAAAAGAGAAATACCCTTTCTCGGAACCCTTCTGTATAAAACCAGGTTTAAATGTTGAATGCATTCCACCTACACAGGTAGCGCCGACCTCTATGACAAGCACCTTTCCAAAATGCGGCGATTCAATCGAAGTCCGTGCCCGTCGATTCTCCCAGAGTATCGATAATTTTCTCCGTAGTGCCAGTGGGCTGACTGAGCGCAAACTACCCTGCAGCACTTGGATGCCCCCGGCCTCTCCAGATGCGGGGAAATGATATCGATGATAATCTACTGGGCACAGCCGCGAGATGAGTAGTGAGCCACCCGAGAATTCCTCAGCTAGCTCGCGATCGCCAATAAACTTCGCCAGATTAAACGATTGTCCTTTGATATAAAACTGATTGGCAGCATCCACATTCTCGATCGCTAAATGGCGACCATCTGCAGGAAATACTGCTACAGCAGGATCGGGTTCAATGGGACGAGACTCAGGCCTGAGGTGGCGGTAAAAGAACTGGTTAAAAGTTTTGAAGCTTTCTACTGGGTCGGCGAACTCGCTGGGGTCTACATCGTAGCGTTCTATAAAATCTGCGATTTTTTCTTGGCTATTAACTCTATCCATTCGCCAGCCATACCATTTCGAAAACCAGTGCCGTTTAACGGCGACAGACACAGTTAGCCGGCCGAGTGGATTCCCATATGCCCAGCGTAAAAAGCCCTCACCATAGACTTCTTCGCTTTCTACTGCACTTGTATTACGATTATAAAACTCGATTGGTGCATCTAGCTGATCCTTTAATGACATAATTTATTTAGTACGGAAAAATTATAAGTGGCAAACTTACAAGTACGCTCCTATCATTGCGCTGACCTTCGGTGAGCAAATGATAGGCCTAGCCAGACAGCGGCTAAGCCAAGCGCTATACTGCTGGCTGCATAATATCCAGCTAGAGTCCCCTCGCCTTGGCGGACCAGATCCATGACCTGCCAGCTGAAGGCCGAAAAGGTAGTATAGCCGCCACAAAAACCGGTGACCCAAAAATGGCCTCTATCATCGGACATTGCTCTGTTCTTTCCCCATAATCCTACTAGATAACCAATAAAGAGTGAACCAGTTACATTGATGAAGAAAGTGGAAATTAAGTCCATATTGATTAGCACAAGTAGATCTATAATCGAGCGAAGCCCACTACCTAGGCCACTGCCTAGGCCGACTCTGAGAATAGCCCTCATTTAATTGTGACCTCCAATGGCATAGCCGCACAAAACACACAAGACGCAGAGTACGACACTCACGAGCATATTAGACAGAGCTGTATACCAAGCCTTTTCAGAGATCAGGCTCAATGTCTGTAAACTAAAAGTGGAGAAAGTGGTCAGACCCCCGCAAAAACCAAGTAATAGGAAGGCTAAAGTACCCTCTGGTGTTAAGCCAGCACCGAGAAGAACGCCCAGTAAGAAACTACCGATCGAATTAACTGCCAGCGTGCCCCAAGGGAAGCGCCCACCTGCTAGTCGAGCCACGAAAGCAGTTCCCAAGTAACGGACGATTCCACCTAAGGCGCAACCGATCACTGACATAATAATAGACACGACTCTTACTTGGCGGGAATACTCTATGATGTAAAGCCTACCCTGATTACATACTAAGGCAATTTTTACGCATTAGTCCTTGATCTTTGTGCGCTACCGCCATTTACTGCGACGCTTTCAATTTCAATCAAAGGTACTATATGACACAGCATAACAGCTTTAAGGCCGCCGGTAGTGGCGGTAAGAAGAATCGCACCGTTCTCAAACGCTTCGAGCGCGTAGATCTGCTCCGCAAACGCGGCGAGTGGAAAGACGGAGGCCGTGTAGTAGGGCTTAAAAAGACAAAACCGGAAGAATAGACCGGATACTTAACCTTTTTAAAAAGCCCTTTGCTTTGAGCATTGGGCTTTTTCTTTGCCTAGTGGGCTGCTTTTTTATACCTACCTTACTCGGCGGTAAGCTTTCGATCAGTCTTTGACCCTTGCTTTCTCTGAGTTTTTCGAGAGTTTATACGATGTTCTTTGAAAGAACCTCCGCCTACGCGGAACAAGTTCTTTCCGTAAAACCTAAAAGAATTTCCTTAATTTTTATTTTTAAGGGGGTGTCACGGATTCGACCTTGTGTCGTAGTATGAGGCTGCATGTCGGAGATGATGGAGGCTCCGTATCAATCCATCTCAAATAATAATTGGCGAAGAACAATTCGCTCTTGCAGCCTAGTGCTGCAACGTTTCTACCCTGACACCTGCTAAGGAATAGAAGCGTCGACTAGCAGGCATAGTCGATAATCTGGTTTCCGCTTATCGGCTGTATTTAGGAAACCTGGAAGCTGTTTAGTCTGCTTAGAGACGATTCAGTAACGACAATAAATTCAAAGCTAAACATGTAGATGCCCCATGTGAAAGCACGAGGGACGCGGGTTCGACTCCCGCCACCTCCACCATTTTCCCTTATGTAAAAAGGGATATTTCCAAATTATTGCCCGATTATTGCCCACATTTTGATGGGCTTATTGATACCCCGTCCTTGCACAAGGATTATGACCTAGGAGTCCCTACAAGCCTTTTGCGTTTCTATTTAGGGGGAGCATAAAGGGGGTATGGTTGGTAAGCGTACGGAGGTAAATAAGGTTAATCCTTTGTTTCTTAAGTAGGAAGCGTAGGGAGGGAAATAGGGGCGATTCTTTGTTTCTTTAGTCCCTAGCAGTTACTCCGTCATTTTGAATCGGAAGAACTTAGTATCTACATTAGTGTCGACAGGAATTTGCAGATTTGTAGTTCCTCCACTTGTCCAGATTTCTAGGTCATCGCTTTGCTCTACTTCCATAGACAAAGTCGCAGTTCCGTTTTCTACTTCTATCATTGTTGAACCTACTCGGGCATCTTTGATTTGATTAACAGTCTCCGTTCGAAAAGCACTGTAATCAAATGATGGATCTGCACCCTGAGTAACAATAAATGCATCTGTAAATCCATCCCCAAAGGTATCCTCAGAAAGCGGATTTGTTGAGTAGTTATTTACCTCATTTCCGTCACTGAGTCCATCATCATCTGAGTCTGAATCATTCGGATCTGTAAGATGTGAGTTAATTTCAGAGTAGTCGGACAGCTGATCACTATCACTGTCTGATAGATTAGGATTTGTTAAGTGCGTGTTCACTTCATCTGCATCTGTTAGCTGGTCATCATCACTGTCCGTGTCATTCGGGTCAGTGAGATAGGTAACTATCTCTTCGCTATCCGTTAGAGAGTCTCCATCGCTGTCAGAGTTATTAGGATTGGTTAGATGATTAATTATCTCTTCACTGTCCGTCAGAGAATCTCCATCGCTGTCAGCGTTATTTGGATTTGTTTGATGCGCAAATATCTCATCTCGATCCATTAAGGAATCGCTGTCGCTGTCAGTATTATTGGGATTAGTTAGATAAGTATTTATCTCTTCGCTGTCCGTCAAAGAATCTCCATCAGTATCACCATTATTTGGGTTAGTCAGGTAAGTATTGATCTCTTCAAAATCCGTTAATGAATCACCATCACTGTCAGAGTTAGTATGGTCTGTCTCATATGTGATTATTTCTTCGTAATTACTCAGTCCATCATTATCGTTATCTAACAGGGTGTCATCTAGGTCAGGATCTGTTAGATATATATTCCGTTCAGAGTTATCTGTAAGTCCATCTCCGTCGGTATCGAGCTCTTGAGTAATTACTCCAATATTCTTATTTTCACTTATGTTTACATAAGAATTATCCCAACCTAAAAAATCCCATCCTTCGTCTATTTCGAATGTTGGTAAAGTCGCACTGTCACCATTATCAAGTACTTGGTATAGCTCACCACCCCCTGTACGATTTAAATTGTCTCCCAAATCAAAACTGACCGCATATCTTTCAATTTTTGTAGAAAGATTGTATCTAGAATTAGGGCTCCAATTGAATCCAGTATTTCCTGAAATGTAATACATTGTAATACCATAGGTATTTGGAATAGAATTTGATTCAATAGAGGGCGCATTTCCTTCAAAAAAGATTTCATTTAGGGGACATTGTAGGAAAGCATAATTTACAATTGCAGTAACGCCAGCAGGGATAGTAATTGATTCAATTGCACATAGACCAAAAGCTCTAGTCTCAATGCGAGCAATTCCGCTAGGCAAATCAATATGAGTTAATGAAGAACAACCGTAAAAAGTATACTCACTAACTCTGTAATTCATAATATCTGGTAGAATAACATCAACAAGACTACTACAATTAGCAAAAGCATTACTGTATATATTTACTGCGTTAGGGTTATTCTGTTCAAAAATAACATCTGTTAAAGAATTACATCCCTTAAATGCTCTGTCCCCTATAGTTTGAATAGTATTTGGAATATTTACGCTAATCAGTGAGGTGCAAAATGAAAAACTATCCATTTCGATAAAACGAATATTGTTAGGGATATTTATATTTTCTAAGCTAGAGCACTGATAAAAGGCGAACCTATCTATAGTTTGTATATTGTCACCGAGCGTGACATTAGTAAGTGCTGCGCAGTCTCTAAATGTGTATTCATTGATTACCGTAATTGGAGAATCAGTAGGCATTATAAACGTTTCCAAAGAGTCGCACCCCATAAAAGCATTATTTCCAACAATTTGCTCTATGCTATTAGGTAAAATAATTTCTGTTAACCCAGAACAATTATAAAACGCCGTACCAGCTATTAGCGTAACTGGGTAACCGTTATATTCGGCAGGAACAGTCAAACTTCCCGTTGCTGATTCATCGCACGAAGCAACCATATATTCCCCCTGAGAAGCTTGGAAAGACATCATTAAATCGTCAACTGAAGCTCCATTCGCTAGTCCACAAAATAATACAAAAGCTAGTATGATGACCTTTTTAAGAAGGCTGAATTTCATATACATATTATTTAGTTCTACACACTACCCATCAAGCTTTGTTATTACAGACTAATTTTCCTACCTTACTAGATCCAACAGCATCCTTAAGATACCCCGTCCTTGCACAAGGATTCTAACCTAGGAGTCCCTAGAAGCCCTCTGCGTTTCTATTTAAGGGGAGCGTAAAGGGGGACGGTTTGGGTAAGCGTGAGTAGGTAAATAAGGTTAATTCTTTGTTTCTAGTTGATCATAATCTAAATATTTCCTTAGCTCTGGGTATGAAACTTAAAAGCCTACTCATAATTCCGCTGCTTGTAACTTCCTTATCGGCTTCTACCTATCTAGATAAATCAGGTATCAGCCGAGCTATTTTATACAATTGGGTAGACCAAGATCATCCTTACTCAGGCACCAATCTAACCCCTGGTGCTAACCTAACTGATGCTTTCCTCCAGGGAAGTCTTCTCACTAATGCTGACCTAGCTGGCGCTGACCTAGCTGGCGCTGACCTAAGTGGTGCTGACCTAAGTGGTGCTGACCTAAATGGTGCTGACCTAACTGGCGCTGACCTCAGGTATACTATTCTCAATGGTGCTGAACTCATCGAGGCTGTTTTTACAAATGTAGCGGCCTCTAATGCTGACCTAACTGGCGCTAACCTCACCGGCGCTGACTTAACTGGCGTTGATCTCAATAGCGCTAACCTCACCGGTGCTGACCTAGATGGTGTTAACATCACCGGTGTTAAACTCTCTAATGCTGACCTAACTGGCGCTAACCTCACAGGAGTCATAAGTGGAAATATTACTGGGACTCCAACGCTCCCTTCAGGTTATAAAATGTTTGGTGGATATATTATTGGTCCTGGTGCTGACCTCACAGGTGTTAACCTCACCGGTGCTAACCTAGATGGTGTTAACCTCACCGGTGTTGTCCTCACCGGCGCTAACCTCACAGGAGTCATAAGTGGAAATATTACTGGGACTCCAACGCTCCCTTCAGGTTATGAAATGTTTGGTGGATATATTGTTGGTCCTAGTGTTGACCTCACAGGTGCTGTCCTCACAGCTGCTGACCTCTCGGGTTTTGACCTCTCTGGTGCTGATCTCACAGGAGTCATAAGTGGGAACATTACTGGAACCCCAACACTCCCTTCAGGTTATCAAATGGTTGGTGGATATATTATTGGTCCTGGTGCTGACCTCACAGGTGCTAACCTCACCGGTGCTAACCTAGATGGTGTTAACCTCACCGGTGTTGATCTCACTGGATTAATAAGTGGAAACATTACCGGGACTCCGACTCTCCCAACAAACTATGCATTAGAAAATGGATACATTATTGGTCCTTATGTTAACTTGTCTGCTGATGACTTAACTGATGCTTTAGGAGGTGGGAATTCCATTACGCAGGAAGTATATAACACAGTGGTTGCCGCTAGAGATACTGCACTTGCCGCTCAAGCCAATGCTGAAACCGCTAGAGATAATGCACTTGCTGACAAAGCTACAGCAGAAACTGCTCAAGCCAATGCTGAAACCGCTAGAGATAATGCTTTAGCTGGCAAAGCTACAGCAGAAACTGCTCTAGCCAATGCTGAAACCGCTAGAGATAATGCACTTGCTGACAAAGCTACAGCAGAAACTGCTCAAGCCAATGCTGAGGCAGAAAGAGATTCTCGACCTACACAAGTAGCCTACGACACAGTTGTAGCCGAAAGTAATGCTAAATTAACCTTAGACGAAGTTAAAGACCTTCGTGCTGGCTCTACAATGATAGAAGTCTCTAACAATGAAGCTACTATTGAGTTGGAAATGCATCAAAGTAACGATCTTCAAACATGGAGTAAGGTAGGTGAATCGATCAGCATGACTGTTCCTGCTGATTCGAACACTAAGTTCTTTAGGCATGCATTTAGTAGTTCTAATTCTACTGATGGCTCCGACTCGTCCGATGATACCACTTTAGAATTTACTTTTATTGGTACAAATAATCATGACTTCGGTGCTTATTATGGTAACGAGGCGATAATTTCTACAGCTAATATCCCACTACATGAAGCAGATTCAAATATATATTATACAACTAGCTATGAAGTAATAGAGTGGTCTAGTAGCACTCCGATTGGTGGTTCTACATATGGCAGGCCAACAGTCACAGTTGCACAGACTAATTCTCTGGTTGGATATAATTTGAAAATACGTTTTTTCAAGTATGATTCCAGTAATGCTAACAACTTCAGCAGTAGTGGGCCTATATTAACAATAGATGGCGATTCTCTGGCGCAACAAGAGCAGACAGTACTATCTGCTTCAGGTATAGGAGTTTCATCTCAGTTAGGTTATTCTGTTCGTGTATGGAAAGAAGCTAAGCCATAATAAGGCACCCGCTTCTACCGCTTCAAGATGGCGGAATAATTTTTAGAAGGCACTTGATGTATATATAAACCATCAAGAGACCAGCCAATCGAACCCCCGCCCCCCTACTCTAAATTCCTCCAAATTCCTACGAACTTCCTGACCTAATATTAGCTTTTATGACCTCTATTATCGCGAGGTAGTAAAGTAGCATATTTATAATATACTGTAGTAGATACACTTACAGATTACATTATTTTCTAGGGTGCGGTTTCGACTCCCGCCACCTCCACCATTTTCCCCTATGTAAATAGGGTTGTTTCCAAATTATTGCCCGATTATTGCACACATTTTGATGGGCGTATCGAGTACCCTAATAGTTTACATTTGATGACAGTATAAATATACCTTATCTACAGGTATGAATTTATTAATCATATTAGTTTCTTTTTTGCTAGGGGCATTAGTATTTTTTGCCTCTATTGTTTCGCCTACAGTTTTTAAAAGCATCCCTCTCGAGCAAGGTAGTAAATTCCTTAGAGCCTTATTTCCTAAACTTTTTTTATTTGGATCAGCCATTAGTTTTATTTCATCATTAATCGCATATAGCATTAATTTTGCAGTTTTTATAATATTGGTCACATCAGCGTCATTATTCCTAATAAACAGGAATGTCTTAACTCCCAAAATCAATGAGTACAGGGATAAAGAATTAGAGGGAAATAAAGAAGCTGGGAAGATATTTTCGAAGCTGCATCATCTCTCAGTAGGTTTTTTTTTAGCTAACTTAGCTCTATTAATAAGTTCTCTAATACTTTTGATTTAGCTCTCTAAATAAACGTAATCCTTAAGTCCTCAGGATGTCTCGTCCTTGCACATGGATACTGACCTAGGAGTCATTACAAGCCCTTTGCTCCACTATTTCTTGTTGATTAAGAAACTATGAATTCTTTAGGTTATTCTATTCCACCACTACTCTAAAGAATGCTTGACCCTCTAGTGAGTAAGCTTCGGTAAACTTTCCACCATTTACAGTTGTGTCCTCAGAGTTTGTAAAATCTAGATCGTCGGACTTCTCTAGAGTAATTTGACTACCCTCGTCGCCTATTATGGTGAGCTCTACCTCATCTGTTGTAGTGCTAATGTCGAGATGCGCTAAAGGGACTATCTTGTATAGGCTACTTTGACCGTTGCTATTACCTACAAAATAAATCTCACCTGCTGCATCCACACTGAATGCACGGACATCAGAAAGTAACGGTCTGTCGGTGACACCGATCTGGAATCTTTTTAATGTAGGCGTGTTATTTAAGCCTTCCACGTAGAAAAGTTCTCCTGGTGGTTGGAAAGGGCCATAATCACCACAAATGTAAGCACCCTGCAGTCTTGGGATTAGTGACCCCCTGTAGATATGCCCTCCGATAATATTAGCGTACCCCTGACCATGATCGTATTCTACGATAGGGTCTTCTAGTCCGTTTATAGGGGGGGCATTATAAAGAGAGCCGATATTACCACTTACAGGGTCGAACAAGAAACTCCCTTCCTTCGCCCTCCAACCGTAATTTTTTCCAGGAAGAACTTTGTTGACCTCTTGAACAGTATTTTGGCCAGAATCTGAAGAATAGATCTCTCCGGTAGCAGGGTCTTGAGAGAAGGTCCAAGGATTCCTAAATCCATAAGCGTATATTTCTGGAAGATAAGTTGGATGGCCTACGAATGGATTGTCGGCAGGTATCCCGTATTTTCCGTTGGCGCTATTATTACCATCTGGATCTATGCGAATGAGTGTACCCAATATGTTCGTGGCGTCTGCCCCATTTCCAATAGCAGAATGGCCATTACCAGTATCGTTCGCATCGCCGCCATCACCAATAGCTACCATCAGTAAGCCATCCGTATCAAAGAAAAGATGCCCACCGTTGTGATTAGACCCAATAACCGCAAATGAATTAGCAGTTGGTTGTTCAAACCTAAGTATTTCGGTATCCACATAGGAATCGCTAAAATCAAAAATACCATCTGAGTTATCATCTGTGATGGTTCTTTTTATTATTACACTGTGATGGTCAATATTGTCATATTCTGTCCCTTCCATTATATGAGTGTTAGGTAAAACAGTGAAGTCAGCAGTCGCATTTCCCTTTAAATAGCTGGCATAGAAAAATAATGTTCCATCGCTAGCAAAACTTGGGCTAAGGGCCAGGCCTAGAAGGCCACGTTCGTCATATGGAGCAATGCTGAAGAGAGGTATTATATTCGACGATACATCTATAAGATTATTAGGCGAAATAGAACCGCCTGAATTCAAGACCCTTACTCTACCCTCTTGCTCAACTAAGAAAAGTCTTCCTGTTCCATCATTAGGATCTGCTACACCGATAAGGTGCGAAAGACCTGAAACAACTGTTTGCAGTCCTACAGCAATCTCCCCCTGCGGAACATCCGGCAAGGGATCAGAAATAAGCTGGTCGTTAAAAAAGTATCCTTTATTGGAATCGTCCTGGGCTGAAACCCAATAATTTGGATTGGTAGCATCTAGTGCGATTAGCTGCAGATGACCAGTACCTGATAGACTGCTAACATACTCTTTTGTCTCACCAGCACTAAAACTAGTACCAGCTAGTATTGTTATAGAATCTCCAAGAATGTTACTAATTACTGAGTCTGATTCTAATGTTCCGCTATCATCACCGAAGTAAGTAACTTCTATGTAGTCCGCTGCTCGATCTACCTCAGTAATGATTAATCGAGTGCTGTTTATATACGAAGGAGGATCACCAACATTCAACGCAGAAACCATTGTTGAATGTCCTATTCTGGTGCAAAAATAATGAAGCTGTTCGCTGTAAGTTAGAGGGATGGTGATGGACATGCTCTGACTCGAGACTATTCCATTAAAACGGTCCAAAGTTGCGCTACTAGTTACAGGTAAAGTCAATGTGCCAAGATGATAAGAGCCTGAAGACTGCGGGGTATCACTTAAATAAAAAGGATGACCGTAACCAGAAATCTTGTGGAACGTGTAGGTGTTCCCCTTATAAAATTCGTAATTAGATAATGTAATCTTATTACTTCCTGATTGATCAGTAAAGAAGCTATAAAACTCACCATCGCCATAGAAGTAACCACTACCTACATAAATGTCACTCGGTGCTGGGGTCTGGGCAGACAGAGAAGATGTAATAACAAAAGAGGTAAACAATATGTTTAAGGGACCTCTTAAAGTGAGAAATTTAAATAAGGGCATAATGATTCAACGAGCTAGTTAGAAATTCATTACAAAGTTTTGTTACCAATTAAGCAGAAACTACAGCTTAGCCTACTTAATTCGGCAAAGAATACCTAAATACAACAAATGAAAGTACGATGGTCTGATCCGCAAACCTTAGATAACAGGTAAATAAAGGTAACTACTAGATCCTTAGAGACCCATAAATGATCCCAGATTAACTAGCTAAAGCTTTCAATGCTCCATTAGACCACTCCTCAAAATCGTCGTCAAAATCAACGTCACAATCTTTTCTATCATAGATACGAGTAGCTCCTAATTTCTCGAGACGGGCATCAAAATCCTTACCTGATCTACAAAAGTACTCGTAACTTGTGTCACCAAGAGCTAGGACAGAATATTTTAACTGGCTAAGTAGCGGGGCGGAATCTGAATCAAGAGATTCGTACAAATCAAGTGCATCGTCAGGCGGTTCTCCATCGCCCCAAGTACTCACAATAACTAGCAAATTAACTACGCTTTTTAGCGCTGATAATTCTATATCTAGCATGTTGCTTATTTTAGTTGTGAAGCCCATTTCGTTTGCTTTTTCAGCTGCTTCATCAGCGAGTGCTTCAGCATTGCCGGTCTCGGTACCGAATAAAATGAGTAAATCTTTTGAATCGCTTGATCCTTCTACTGCTAATTCGTCTGTCATATTTCTAATATAATTAATTTAATATATAATAATAGCTTAATGGGTTAGTTTTTCCAAGTCTTGCAAATTAAAATATGAAATAATTAAGGATACTAATTCTCTTAATAAAAAATATTTAACTAGGTCTATATCGAAAGAAATGATGAAGGTACGACCGATAGCCTGAATATGCTACTTGTTTCTACGAACAAACAAAAAAGACTGAACACAGTGATAAGTAAATAAACCGCCCGTTACTACCATCATAATCTGTGACAAATCAGCCCAGAATCTTTCTCCAAATACATCTTGGAGATTTGAGAGCACACGAAATCCGCCCAAAAAGGCGAGTAATCCGAAGGTGACTACTATATGCATGAAAAGTTTTTTCTTATTGGGAACTTTTATCGCTAAGATGGCAAATAGGCTAATTAACACCCCAATAAAGCTAGGGATTAAAGCAGTCGGAGAGCCACTACCGCTTACTATTTTAACAATTAAACCCCATGCTATCAAAAAGGAACCATAGTATAGGGAAATAGCCTCCATATTCTTACCTAATATTTTATATTCTATATTACTCATAATTTTTACGATTAATTAGATTTTTACAGGCTTCAATATTAAAGGAACATTTTAACCTAGGGAACGCTAGCTCTCTTTCTTTAGAGGCTTCAAACTCGGGAAGAGTATCGTATCACGGATACTTTCTGCGCCTGTTAATAGGATGATAAGACGGTCGATACCTAATCCCATGCCGCCCGCCGGAGGCATGCCGTGCTCGAGAGCATTTAAGAAATCGCTATCCATATCCTGTTGCTCTTCGCCTACTTGCGCTTCAAACATTTCACGCTGAATGATAGGATCATTTTGCTCAGAATACGCGGGAGCAATCTCTTGTCCATTAATGCAAAGTTCAAAAACATCGATAGTACTATCGTCTTCTTGAGTAATCTTAGCTAGTGGGCAAAGTTCTTTAGGTATATGTGTAACAAAAGTAGGCTCGATGAGCGTGGGCTCAATTAGCTTTTCGAACACATTATTTGTGATCTCGTAGTCCTCGAGTACTCCGTCGACTTCGATACCAAGAGCACGAGCTTTTTGGAGCTTGTCCTCACGGCTATATTCAAACCATTTCTCATCTCCTGTGCACTCGAGAATTAGATCCTTATATTTGGCTTCGCGCCACTGGCCACCCAACTGGATAATCGTACCATCTGGGCGGGCAATATCTAAGCTTCCAATCACAGCTTGCGCGACATGTTGAATAAGACTTTGAGTCAACTCCATCATTCCACGGAAATCGGTATATGCTTGGTAAAGCTCCAGCATAGTGAACTCAGGGTTGTGCCGCCTAGATAGACCCTCATTTCGGAAGACACGACCGATCTCAAAAACACGATCCTCACCAGCCACGAGCATACGTTTGAGATAAAGCTCAAGGGCAATACGCATGTAAAAATCGCAGTCTAGGGCATTAGAATGAGTGACAAAGGGACGCGCAGCAGCTCCACCTGCTACAGATTGCAACATGGGAGTTTCCACCTCGGTAAAATCACGATCCCAAAGAAAGATGCGCATCTCTTGTATGATCTTTGCTCTCTGTTTAAAACGTAAACGTGAGTCTTTATTAACTATTAGGTCTAAATAGCGCTGGCGGTAGATCTTATCATCATCTGTGAGGCCAGACCACTTCTCAGGGAGCGGTCGTAGGGACTTAGAAACAAGTGTGTAGCTCTGCGCGCGGACCGTTATTTCGCCAGTCTTAGTCTTAAATAGGCGTCCTTCCACCCCAATTATGTCGCCTACATCTAACTTTTTAAAATAAGTATTATACTCGCCTTCGGGAAGCTCGTCGCGCGTGACATAGGCTTGGATCTGCCCGTCGCGATCCTGAATTTTAATAAAACTAGCCTTACCCATTACACGAAATACTACGATACGTCCCGCGACAGCTACCTTAGGTTGCTCCTCATCAGGAATACCTTCCTCGTAAAGACCAGCCGCTCCTTTGGAGGTGTGAGTCTGCGTGCAATTGGAAGCGAATGGGTTCCTGCCTTCTTCGCAAAGTTTCTCGAGCTTCTCTAAGCGTACTGCATAAAGGTCGTGGGTATTTTCAGGACTATTTTTTTGCTCTGTCATTTTGAGATCGCGAATGTGTGCTCATGCCCAGAAATGGCAA